>JAYWFD010000111.1:0-10712 GCA_043778965.1 Candidatus Altimarinota bacterium | reverse complement strand
TATGAGGAACTGATCCTCTGGAAAATCCACCACTTGGTTTTATAGACTTTCTCTATAATCGCCTTAATGATACATATATATATGCTCAACCTGAAAATCGTGCTTATGATGAATCTAGGAGTGCATATCCTGCAAGTGAAAACACTTCACTTCTTAGTCTAAACATCTCTGATATGTGATATAAAGAACGGGGGAAGTATATTAGGGATGTACTCCAGTCAAATCTTGGTATGAAGAATGAGGTCATGAAACGTCTTCAGGATAGAAAAATCATTGTTGAATGAAAAATTAATCTTTCAAAGTTTCCAAGATAATTTCTCTATTTTCAGTTTTTCTCTATACTTCCATCAATTCTTTTTTTGATGGATTTTTTATGAATTCTTTTTCTTTCTCACTCGATGCTACTGACGGATCTGCTCGTGCTGGTACGATCAGGACACCACATGGCACCATACAGACCCCGATATTCATGCCTGTCGGGACGCGGTCTGCTGTGAAGTGACTCACGATAGATCAGATCAAGGAGATTGGATCGGAGATTATGCTTGTGAATAACTACCATTCATATCTTCGTCCAGGATGTGAAGTGATTAAATCATTTGGTTGACTGCACAACTTTATGGATGTGGATATCCCGATTTTGACGGATTCTGGTGGATTTCAGGTATTTTCTCTCGGACTTGGGATGCAAAATGAGAGCGGAGAAAAACTTGCAAAAGTGACAGAAGAGTGAGTACATTTTCGCTCATATCTCGATGGTTCGAAGCATTTCTTCTCAGCAGAGTCGGTCATGGATATGCAGCATGCTCTCGGTGCTGATATCATCATGGCCTTTGATGAATGTGCTCCTGGTGTATCGACTCATGAGTATGCTCGTGCAGCTATGGAGCGTACTCATAGATGGGCAGTACGATCGAAGGATCAATGGATGAAAAATGAAGAAATAAGAAGAGGAAAATGACTCTATCCCCAAGCCCTATTTGCGATCATCCAGTGAGTCGTCTATGATGATCTTCGTGCAGAATCAGCGAAGTTTATTTCGGCTCTCGATACGCCCTGAATTGCGATCTGAGGATTATCAGTTTGAGAGCCTAAAGAAGATATGTATCGTATCCTCGATGTACTCGAACCACTGTTACCAAAAAATAAACCACACTATCTCATGGGAGTCGGAACTCCTGAAGACTTAATCGAAGGCATTGCAAGAGGTATAGATATGATGGACTGCGTCCTTCCTACACGTATCGGTCGACACGGAGAAGTGTTTACTTCTTATGGGAATCTCAAGATCGGAAATGAGAAGTATAAGTACAGCCAAGAGAAAATCCCGATGACTCAAGGTTTCGAGACATGAGTATCAAAGAAGTACTCTCTCTGATATCTCCGGCATCTCATGAATGTCGGAGAATCGACGGGATGAGCACTTCTCTCCCTTCATAATCTCGAATATCTTCTCCTTCTCGCAAAAAAATCCCGCGAGGAAATACTTGTAGGAAGATTCGAAAATTTCAGGAATGAGTTTTGGAAGGAGTATCCGAAGAAGTAATATTTAGAGAAATTTATTTGCTTTATAGTAGTATTTCCATATATTACCCTCGTTTTCCTCACGAACTCATGAATTTGTTTTTCCTCGTGAGGCGTTTTTGCGCTTATCTCTTCTCATTTCTTCGCATCTTGTCATGGTACGATCGAGCAAGAGAAATATCTCAAAATGTAAAATCTAGTTTCCGTTTACATACCCATCATTTTTATTACCATGACAAAAAAACAAGAAACGAAAGTTTCTTCCGCTGTGCCTCAAGATTCAAAGCTTGGGGAGATTTATCAAGATCAGGGAAGATACTTTTTCAATGATGATCGTACGATTCTCGAACTTCCAGGACTTATAGAAGTCCAGCTCGATAGTTATAGAGATTTTCTCGAACGTCGTATCGGGAAAGCTTTCGAAGAATCATTTCCGATCGATGACTTCTCTGGAGAGAAGATCTCTGTATTTTATAAGAGCTACTCTCTCGAAGAGCCAAAATACTCAGTTTCTGACTGTAAGAGAAAAAATCTCAACTATGAAGCACCGATGAAGGTGCGTTTTGAGATGCTCAATAAACAATCAGGTGAGATCAAAGAACAAGATGTCTATCTCGGAGGTATACCACTCATGACGGAGATGGGAACATTTATCGTCAATGGTATCGAACGAGTGATTGTCAATCAGATTATCCGTTCGACTGGTATGTTCTTCACGCCAGATCAGAGACCTGGCCTCTATGCTATGAAGATCATCCCACATCGTGGATCATGGTTTGAGATAGAACTTGAAAAAAAAGGTATAGTCAATGTGAAAATCGATAAAAAGAGAAAAATCCCTATGACGGTTATCCTCCGTGCCTTTGGGTATGAGAGTGATGCAGAAATACTCGGTGCATTTAAGTGAGAAGATGAGTGGATTACGAAGTATATCGCACCGACGATCGAGAAAGATAAGACGAAGAATCGTATGGAGGCACTCTACGCCATCTATAAACTTATGCGTCCAGGAGATCTCGGTACTGATGAGCGTGTAGAACAACTCTTTCAGACGACATTCTTCGATCCGAAGAAGTTCGATCTCTGAGATGTTGCTCGTATCAAGATCAATCGTAAGCTTTCTACAAAATATGAAGATCATAAGAAGCTCACGGGAGAACCTGAGGCAGAAAAAGTTCTTATGGGTGTAGATTTTCTCTCGGGTATCAGATATCTTCTCTCTCTGTGTGATGAGCGTCCAGGATTCTATGCTGATGATATCGATCACCTCGAGAACCGTCGTGTTCGATCTGTTGGTGAGCTTGTCTATGATAAAGTGAAAGTCGGACTTGCTCGTATGGAGAAGATCGCGAAAGATCGTATGACGATCATTACAGACCTCGAAGATGCAGTACCAGGATCATTTATCAATTCACGACCGATGATTGCGGTTATGCGAGAATTTTTTGGTACAAATCAGCTCTCTCAGTTCATGGATCAGAGCAATCCGCTTTCCGAGCTTTCTCATAAACGTCGTGTGACAGCACTTGGTGTCGGAGGTCTCACACGTGAGCGTGCTTCATTCGAAGTTCGTGATGTCCACCCTACTCAGTATGGTCGAATATGTCCGATCGCTACTCCAGAAGGTCCGAATATCGGTCTTGTACTTCACTTTTCATCGTATGCACGTGTCGATAAGTATGGATTTATCACGACACCATTTCGCATCATTAATCACTTTGTGAAAGCTGCTGAGGCTGAACTCATAAATCGTATCACTTTCGAAGATGTGAAAGACGCAAAGTGAGCTATCGTCGTTCCAGAAAAAACTCTTATTACCGTAGAAATAGCAAAACTTATCGTAAAAACAGTGAAGACTGATACGATCGAGGTGCGAGGATTTCTTTCGAATGATCATCAATATTTTGATGCGTACGAAGAGCGAAGTCTCGTCATAGCAGAAGCAAATACGAAAACTGATATATTTTGAAACTTTGTTGATACTCGTATATCCGCTCGTAAGGCATCAGAAGCGACTGTCGCCTACGTCGGAGAAGTCACACATATAGATATATCACCAAAACAAGTGATGAGCGAGACGACGACACTCATACCATTCCTCGAACATGATGATGCGACTCGTGCAGAAATGGGTACCAATATGATGCGTCAGGCTGTACCACTTGTCCGTGCGGATTCTCCAGTAGTTGGTACTGGTATGGAACGTATCATCGCTGAAGGTTCTGGATATGTCGTGAAGGCAGAAGATGCCTGAGAAGTCATCGGTGTCGATGCGAAGCATATATCAGTTCTCTATGCAAATGGAAAAAAGATCACCTACCCATTACGTACCTTCGAGCGTTCGAATCATGATATGATGCTCCATCAGTGGGCCCGTGTCTCGACAGGGGAGAAATTCCCAGCAGGTCATATCCTTGCTGATGGACAATCTATCGATAATGGAGAGCTCGCCATAGGAAAAAATCTCCTTGTCGCGTATATGCCATGGGAAGGATATAACTATGAAGATGCTATCATCATCTCTGAACATCTCATGCAGGATGATTTCTATACGTCAGTGCATATCAATGAATATGTCATGGATGTCCGTGAAACAAAACTTGGTCCTGAGCAGACAACCAATGATATCCCAAATGTTTCAACACAAAAACTCAAAGATCTTGATATTGATGGTATCGTGCGTATCGGTGCCTATGCAAAGGCTGGAGATATCCTCGTCGGTAAGGTCACACCAAAGGGTGAAGTAGAGCTTTCTCCAGAGGAGAGACTTCTTCGTGCAATCTTCGGTGATAAGTCAAAAGATGTGAAAGACTCATCTCTTGTTCTTCCTTCCGGATCAGGAGGTAAAGTTATAGGGATACACGTTCTTCGTCGTGAAGATGGAGATAATCTTCCGACATGAGTATTTAAACAAGTAAAGGTTTATATCGCTCAAACTCGTAAGATCGAAGTCGGAGATAAGATGGCAGGACGACATGGAAATAAGGGTATCGTCTCTCGTATCGTTCCTCGTGAAGATATGCCATTCATGGAAGATGGTACACCGGTCGATATCATCCTGAATCCTCTGGGTGTCATCTCTCGTATGAACATCGGACAAGTACTCGAGACTCATCTTGGAGGTGCTGCTCGTAAGCTCGGTATCAAAGTGGCTACACCGATTCTCAATGGTATGACAACAGATCAAATTAGTATACTTATGGCGAAGGCAGGACTCCCTCCTGATGGGAAAGTACAACTCTATAATGGAAAAACAGGCGAATCATTTAAGGAAACTACAATGGTAGGAGTCAAATATATGCTGAAACTCCATCACCTTGTCGAAGATAAGATCCATGCACGTAGTGTCGGTCCATACTCTATGGTAACACAGCAACCACTCGGAGGTAAGGCACAAAATGGAGGACAACGTCTCGGGGAGATGGAAGTATGGGCACTCGAAGGATATGGTGCTGCCAATATCCTCCAAGAAATGCTTACAGTAAAGTCAGATGATATCAATGGTCGTACTCAGCTCTATGAGGCAATCGTCAAAGGCAAGAAAATCCGTCGTCCAAATGTTCCAGAGTCATTCAATGTTCTTCTTCGTGAACTCCAGGCGCTCAATGTCAGTATTGATCTCCTCTCAGAGGATGAAGTCGAAGCACTTGAGGCTCGTATGAAGTCGAGATTCGAAGAGCTCGAGAAGCTCGAAGGACAATTCGATGTCGAAGTTGATATCCCTGAACTCACAGAAATCATAAAAGAAGAAGCTCCAGTGACGACGAGCATCACAGAAGAAAAAGAAGAATAGAAAGAAGGAGGTAGATCAGATGGTATAGGAGGTAGAGTACAGAGATAATGAGAAAAAGTGCAGGATAGAGTACATACAGCGGAATCCTCACTCTATCGTTTAAATCCTCCCCTCATTCATGCTATCTTGAGTAAGACAAAGTATATAGGGTCATCTCTTTAATATCTCATAAGTAATTTCTCATGAAAAAAATTCTCCTGATTCTTATTCTCTTTTCTCCCATTTCACTCTTTGCCACAGAAAAGTGTGACTCGAATCATCGAATATCTGATATTGACTATAAAATAATAGAAAAAGTAGTAGTAAAAAAGAATAGTGAAGATAATAATAAAAAGAATTTTGTGTTGAAAAATAAGGCTTTTGATATTGCTTCGCTTGATTTTTGAGATATGAATTTTTCCCGCCAAGGAAATTCTATACAATTCTGAGAATGGATAACTAATGGCTGGCTCGATGGATGACCATGCAGCTATCCAGAAAGAAAATACTCTCTTACAAAAGAACAAATATCATATGAAGTCGGTAAATACCCAAGAAATAAAAAACTTTCTTTCCCAGAAATGTTAGCTGAATTCCGAAATAATGAGCAATATAGTCTTTATGCAGATGAAAATTCACCAGGTCTTGCATCAGGAACGCTCTTCGGAGGTACAATCGTCTATGAAACAGGAACAATAAATAATTATCCATATATAGTGACAAAAAATATTTGGGAATTCGATGGTAGTATGAATTATAATCTTTGGCTTGTTGGGAAGAGATATAATTATCGCTTTCAATGACCACATGATAACTCCTATACTGATGTAAAACTCTGGAAAAACATACTAACATCTATACAGTTCTTTTCAAAATAATACCAATAAAATATTTCTACATCCCACCACTTCCTTCGTATGGCTTGCCAAGAGAAAGAGAATATATTTCTCCTTAGATCTCTTCACTTACGTGATACGAAGAATAAAGTGATTTTAGTTTCAAAAGTTCCATCCTAAAAACTAAATTCTAATCACTAATCACTCTCCCTATGTTTCCAATGACAAAAGATCTTGAGAACTTCCTCAATGATAAGATCACAGACTATTCGCAAATCGGTAAGCATGCAGGACGTCGAGATATCACAGTAGGAAAAAATCTCGACAACCTTCGGGCTATTGCCGTAGGTCTTGCTGCAAAGGAAGATGTTCGAGCACTTTCCTATGGTGAAGTGCTCATCTCTGAGACGATCAACTATCGTACCCAAAGACCAGAAAGAGGATGACTCTTCTGTGAACAGATTTTCGGACCACGTAAAAACTATGAGTGTGCTTGCGGAAAGTACAAAAGAATCCGTTACAAGGGTGTCATCTGTGAAAGATGTGGTGTAGAGGTAACTACGAGCCAAGTACGTCGTCAGCGTACTGGTCATATCGAGCTTGCTGCTCCCGTTGCTCATATCTGGTATCTGAAGTCGGTGCCTTCTCGTACGGGACTCCTCCTCGATATCTCCGTAAAAAAACTCGAACAAGTCGTCTACTTTGCTTCGTATATCATCACTGATGTTTATGAAGAGAAAAGAGATGAGTCCCTGAAAGAACTCGAAAATGCTTACAAGAATCAAAAAGTAACACTTCAAAGAGAAGTACAACAAACTATAGGAAATCTCACACTTCAGCTCGAAGAAAAGAAGATTTCTAAAAAAGAATTTGCTGAACTAGAATCTCTTCATACTCACCGTATCGATGAGCTCGATACAGAATATGCGAAACTTCGCGATCTTCTCAAGTCTCTCGGTGAAGCGGAAGTCATAGGAGAGCTCGACTATCGTATCCTCTATGAGCGGTTTCCTCATGTGTTTAAGGGTGGTACAGGAGCAGAATATCTCAAAATCCTTCTCGAACGTATCGATCTGAAAGAATTCATCGCAGCTAATCAAGCGGAGCTCAAAATCGCACCAAAGAGCAAGCATAAGAAGATCCTCCAGAAGCTCAAACTTGCATCATCACTTTTTAAGAGTGATCAGCGTCCTGAGAATTTTATCTTGGCAGCCCTTCAGATTCTCCCTCCAGATCTTCGTCCGATGATCCAGCTCGATGGTGGACGTTTCGCATCTTCAGATCTCAATGATCTCTATCGTCGAGTTATCAATCGAAATAACCGTCTTCGTAAACTCACAGAACTCGGTGCTCCAGATGTGATCCTGAAAAATGAGAAACGTATGCTTCAGGAAGCGGTCGATATGCTTCTGAATGGTGATGTCCGCTCAAATCGTCCTGGATATACCACTGCTACAAAAAAGAAGCTCAAGTCACTTGCAGATATCCTAAAAGGAAAACAAGGTCGATTCCGTCAAAATCTCCTCGGTAAACGTGTCGACTATTCAGGTCGCTCGGTGATCATCGTCGGTCCACAGCTCAAAATGAATGAATGTGGTCTGCCGAAAACTATGGCATTGACTCTCTTTAAGCCATTTGTCATCGGAAAGCTCATCGAACGCGAATATGCATACAATGTAAAACATGCAGAAAAAATCATCGAAGAACATACCAAGGAGGTATGGGATACTCTCGATGAAGTGATAGAAGGGAAGTACGTCCTACTCAATCGTGCTCCGACGCTTCATCGTCTTGGTATCCAGGCATTTCGCCCGGTTCTTATCGATGGGAAGGCAATCCGTCTTCATCCTCTTTGTTGTACTGCATTTAATGCCGACTTCGACGGAGATCAGATGGCAGTACACCTTCCACTTACTATGGAGGCACAAAATGAAGCTTCAAGTCTGATGGTGACTTCTAAAAATATGCTCAACCCTTCAAATGGTGAGCCGATCGTAGCACCAGGTCAGGACATGATCCTTGGTTGTTATTATCTTACGAAGATGAATCCCGTTGATCAAAAATATGTCTTTGCGAATGGTGATGATGCTATGAGTGCTTATGAAAATAATGTGATCACACTTCATACCCCGATCAAGCTTCGAGTCAATGGAACAATCCTCGATACAACATACGGAAGATTCCTCTTTAATCAGATTCTTCCGGAAGAAATCGGCTATGTCAATGAAACTATCGGTAAAACAGCAGCAAAAAAACTCCTTTCTCGTTCATTTGACCTTTTTGGAAGTGAGCCTACTGCGTATCTTGCTGATGCCATCAAAAATATCGGATTTAAGTATGCTACTCTCTCAGGACTTACAGTATCAGTATTTGATATGATCATCCCTGATGAAAAGTATGGATTTGTAAAAGAAGGTGAAGAAAAAATCAAAGAAATCCAAAAAGCTCATTGGCACGGTCTTGTGACGGAAGATGAGCGATATCTCCAGTCCCTCCAAGCATGGAGTGGAGTGAAGTCTCGTATAGAAAAAGAAATGAAAAAGAATTTTGATCACAATAATCCGATCTATAATCTTGTGGATTCAGGAGCACGATGAAATTGGTGAAACGTGACACAACTTTGTGGTATGAAGGGTCTCGTAGTATCGCCGACCGGAAAGACGATCGAACTTCCGATCAAATCAAACTTGAAAGAAGGATTCTCGACGCTCGAATACTTTATCGCGACACACGGTGGACGTAAAGGAAAGGCAGATACAGCTCTAAAGACAGCTCAATCAGGATACCTGACGCGACGTCTCGTCGACGCAGCACAAAATATTCTTGTACGAGAGAATGATTGTTTCACTCTTCAATATGAAGAATTCGATCGAAGCGAAGGGAAGACTCTTTTTGGAGACACATTTGAAAATAAAATCTATAGCAAGTTTACAGCTAAAGATATCTTCGATGCAACGGGGAAAATGCTTATCCCAGTGGCGACTCTCATAACAAAGGACGTTCTCAAAGATATTATGGACTCTACGGCGACGAAAGTGGCAGTGAGATCAGTACTGACATGTGAAACCGAAGAGTGAGTGTGTCAGAAGTGTTATGGGCTCGATCTTGCGACTGCTGATATCGTCAAGATCGGTACTCCCGTGGGTATTATCGCTGCTCAGTCGATCGGTGAACCAGGTACTCAGCTCACGATGCGTACGTTCCACTCGGGATGA
Source organism: Candidatus Altimarinota bacterium (assembly GCA_043778965.1). Taxonomy (GTDB): domain Bacteria; phylum Patescibacteriota; class Gracilibacteria; order BD1-5; family UBA2023; genus JAGOMW01. The sequence continues at coordinate 1,365 of JAYWFD010000111.1, read as the reverse complement.
GTCGCGAAGGAAGGTGGAGATATCACAGCTGGTCTCTCTCGTGTCGAAGAGCTCTTCGAAGCACGCAATCCAAAATATCTTGCCGAGATCGCTCCATTCGAATGTCGTGTCACGCATATCGAAAAAGAATGAGGTGAAGTGAAGATCGGACTCGAAGCTCTCGATAAGCAGACGCGTGAATACTATATCGGAGAAGTCGAGATGAATATCCTCGTGAAGAAGGGTGATACTGTAGAAATAAAGCAGATCATCGCTAAGTGAAAAGAGTCAAAACAAAAAATCCAAGTGGTGCAGCCAGGGCGTGTCGTGAAAGTCACAGATGAGATCATTACGATCGAAGATCTCGCTCCAGAGGTTGTCGAATATAGCGCTCCAGCTGGACGTAATCTTCTCGTCAAAGAAGATGCTATCGTGAAGATTGGTGCAAAACTCATCGAAGGACATGTCAGCCTCCAGTCCCTTATGGATACGGCCTGACCTCTTGCTGCAGAGCTCTATATCGTAAATGATATCAAGGAAATCTACTCATCTCAAGGTCAGACAGTAAATGCGAAACATATCGAACTTATCGTTCGTCAGATGTTCTCAAAGGTTCGTATCACGAATGCTGGAGATTCGACATTCTTCCCTGGAGATATCGTCGATATTATCCGCTTCTCGAAAGAAAATCGGGAACTGTCTAAGACAGGACAAAAAGAAGCAATCGGTATACAGATGCTCCTCGGTCTTACGAAGATATCACTCTTTACAGAATCTTGGCTCTCTGCAGCTTCGTTCCAGGAGACAGTCCGTGTTCTCGTAGATGCTTCGACTTCCCGTAAGATCGATCACCTTGAGGGTCTCAAGGAAAATGTAATCATCGGTAGACTCATCCCAACACTGAATTATTTCGAAAATAATCGAGATGTATGAGAGTTCTTCTCTCATGAATCTGATGGCACACCAGACTCCTATCGGGATGATCACTTCGAGATTACTACGGCAAGTACGAGTCTCGTATAAATATCCAAAAAAGCTTTAATAAAATTCCCTCGGTCAGGAGGGGATTTTTCTTGGTAAAAAAACTAGATTTACTTGTATGGAGAACTGCCTCAATATCATCAGTGTGATCTTCTTGGACTCTTGACTATATTATCTTGCTCCTTTGGTATAGCTGATTGTATATCACTTATAATCTCTCCATTTCCTCTAAAAGTGATAGTCTGTATTTTGGAGTCAGATCCATTGTATCAGAGCTCTATGGCTCATCATCAGTCGGTATTGTGACGTATAGATATGAGAGTTCTATACCCATTCGCTCCAAGTGTTTCATGAAGTTTTTTCCAGACTGGATGTGACACAAGACTTTGTATAAGTTCAAAATCA
>JAYWFD010000110.1:0-4073 GCA_043778965.1 Candidatus Altimarinota bacterium | reverse complement strand
TACTAGCAGTTTACGCTTTATTTATCAAATTTTTGTATTTTTTCTCCGAGGTCTCTGTAGAGTTGCTCGTATTCTTGACTCAGAGGAGCTTCGATACGCGCCTCATGAAATGCTGAGAGGATATCTGCTTGTTTCACGAGATCTCCATGAACTTCTTGCCAGGGGGAGAGCATCTTTCTAGCAAATACTTGAGCAAATCAATATCCTTCAATATATGATATAATATGCTCAAATATCATATCTCGCTCTACGGCTTCTATCACACTTTCGAGTCCCGGGATTGCTTTTTTGGTCGGAGTGATTATATCTCCGGTGATCGCTTCTGGAATATCATGAAATAAAGCTGTCATGATCATATCTGTCTGCTCATCTTTTGACATATTTTTTTCACTCGCGGTGAGATATGTGAGAAATGCGATAAAAAACGTATGTGAGAGTACAGATATTGGATATTTTCGTACGGATCTATTCCATCTGAAGCTTGATGAGAGTCGATGAATGACGAGAAGGTAGCGTTCTTCATGATTCTGATTTTTAGTATCAAAATTCAAATACTCAAAAAATGGAAGGAATTCTGGTCTTTCTGAACGCTTTTTCATACCTTCGAGAAGCTTGGTATAGGCATCAGGATATACTGTCGCATTATACTGGACTTCATAGTAGGAAGCCCACATTTTTGCAAATCCGATCAGATCGTCTTCCTTTGTTTTTTTCTGTACGAGTTCTATATCATGTCGAATAGTATCAGAGATATCGAGTGCGAGGAGTTTTTTTTGGACTTCTATTTCCAGTTGTTCATAGAGTGATGGTGATTTTTCTCGAATACGATCTTTCACTTCAGCACTGATATCCGAGTAGAAAAATGTAAAAAATCCGGAAAAGAGGAGCTTCTTCAGAAGCAATCATATATCATAGACTTCTCACTCCTTTTCTGTTCGAATAGAGGCCAGAAAGATCGCAATATGACAGACAAATCCCAGATGATCAAGGGTAGTTATGCTTCGAACTCGCGGAAAAGTATTCCATCGAAAAATCGAAAGACCAGAGAGGATGAGGTCAATGAGTTCATATTTTTGGGATGGATTTGTAGTATGCATAGTGTTACTTAAAAATCTTCATAAGAAATGATATTACAGTCGTGATAACGGCAATGGCAAAAATAGGAAGCCATCAATCTATCGATACAGTCGGAACTAATTGGTCTGCTACATATACGATGATAGCTGATATCACAAAAGAAAAAAGTCAGAGCGTGATAAGTCGGAGAGGAAAAGTAACAATTCGAAGGATCGTTCCAAGGATGAGATTTACTATTGCTAAGACAACAGCAAAGATCAGAGCACTTACGTATCCATTTTGTAGAGCAATGCCAGCAATATATCCTGAATTTGCCACAAAGAATATAGCACCAGCACTGATCAAGAATGATACAACATAGTACATAATGCGCAAGTTAAAATATAAGGATATTGCTTATTTAGAGTATAAAAATACCTATTTTTTTTGCAAATTAATATGTAATCTGTTAGCATATTATGTATAAATCTACTTCAGATCTTCCTAATTATGTGACTTTTTGATAATCTCTTTCTCGATGCGAATACGCCTATAACGATTAATGATGGAATTGACCATTCTAAAGATGTGGTGCAAGCTATAGTTGATCCAACTTTTGAAGAGGAAAAGCATGGAGATATGTGAGCCGGTGGGACTGATGATGATGGTTCTACTGGAGACAAAAAAGATGACTCCAAAAAAGATGATTCACTAGTAAATCTCTTCGAATCGAATAAACAAGAAGAGCTAGATGCGGCATCAATTCTTCACCCAGAGCCTCCTAAAGATATTGCTCTAGAGATAGGACATACTCGAGATATCCCTGAAATACAAAATTCAGATCCTGTTGTAATGTTCGATATTGGGGGGGATATGAATTTTGATATTGGGGGAGATATAGCGTCATCAGCGGATGTGACTATGGATAGCTGAGGTTCTTCTATAGGGCCAAGTGCTCTGTGAAATATCTCTATTTCCAGTAGTGAGAATATACTTCCGATAATTTCAAACTGAACAAGTAGTTTACCAGTAGAGCTTACAGAGGTGCTGAACCCATGAATAAATCCTCTTAAGAATGCAGAAGATACATCATCGAATAATACTATTTTTTCCCTTCTTAATACGCCATCTCCAACTTCGGAAGTTCAAGATGGAAGCATAGTAGTACTTGCAGATTCTCCTGGAAGTTCGTCGCTCCCTATATGATCTATATCATCTGTGTTTCCTTCTCTTTTCGAAGCAGAAAAGACTACGACGAGCGTAGGAGTGGCATCAGAGGCAGTTACTTTAGATACACCAAAGGAAGGTATTTCTTCCCTATGAGAGACTCACTCACTTTGAATAGAAGCTCAGACAGTCTCTCCTAGATCGATTCTAGAAAGTCCAAGTTTTACGAACGTAGAATCTGGAAAAATCCATCTTTCGAGTTCGAGTAAGCTAAAATTAAAACTTTCACAATTTCTCGGTGAACTTGAATCTATGGAGGTAGGTGACGAGGGTCAGAGAGCGCACAAAATGCAACAAATCGATATGTGTCGGATGCGAATATCTGAGATAAGAATAGAATATGACAATCGCATCCATGCTCTTCAATGAGAAATGCAGGCACTCGAACAAGAAGTGCGTGATATGGAGGGTGAAAAAACTCACATAAAAACAGTGATCGAGACTTTCCAAAAAGAGCTCGATATGGCATAATCCTATCAGACTTGATATTCGTAAAATTTTCTCTATCATCATTGTATCTATGAATTCTCGCTTTCTTTCCAGCATTCTTTTCATATTAGGTATGACTATCTTTGTATCTCATGTAGATGCTGCAGATATACTGGGTGGAATGGGCGGAGATATTCCGAAGGTATCTATACAGATAGGTACTCCAGCTACATCGAACATATTCGATGTATCAAGAGATATAGGACTGAGGGTTCTCACGGCTATCAGGCTCGTAGTATCTGGGTTTGCTCTTATATATCTGGTGCTTATATGAGTGTATATGATCGTATTTTCAGAAACAGAAGATCGTATTAAAACACAGAGAAAACAGATCACCTATGCTCTTATAGGGTTCTTATTTTTGAATATTCCATGACTGGTATATACTATATTTTTTGGTTCGCTTTCGGGTTCCCCGAATAAAGCTGGAACAGTTGTTTGAAGTGATCTTATAAGTGATTTGTGGGATATCGGAAGTTTAAATGGAGCTGGAGGATTTGTTCCTATGATTATTGGTTTTTTTGAGATATTTATCTTTGGTGTTGCTATTATCATGTTTACGTGGTGATTCTTTCGACTCATACTTTCTGGAGGGGATGAAGAGGTGCAAAAAAAAGCAAAAAATCAGATTATTTATGGAATTCTCGGAATTATGTTTCTTGGATTTGTAAGAGTATGGAGTGGGGTAGTGGCAAGATGAGATTTTTTTGGAGAGTTTGCTACTATAGGGAATAAATTCTTAGGCTTAGCTATATATTTTGCTGCACCTATAGTGATATTTTTCCTTGTTATTGGCTCTTACTACTATATCACATCTGCTGGCGATGAAGAACGTACAAAGAAAGCAAAGTCTATATTTATGAATACCCTTATTGCCGCACTTATATTGCTCGGAGCTTATAGTTTTCTTACTGATCTTGTCGGACTTTCTCTTTAAGATATGATTTCTTCAGATCTTCTTTTTCAGGTGGATCCTATATACACTATCTATCATGTAAGTGGCTGAGATTTCGTTTTTATTGCTCTTATTGCCTGAGTTTTTTCTAGCTTAATAGTGTTGCTTTTTCGATTTAAGAAAAATCTCCTTCAGGAAATAGAGAAACCAAGATATATCTTACCTCAGATCGATGATCCTCATTTTGAGGAGAAAATATCTCAGATTATCAGAAACTCTATAGGATATCGAGCTTCATATCCAGATGCTTTTACAGCTAGAGAGATCGGACAATCCCAAAAACATCATCTATTTCTTCCATTACTTCAGGATATAGAAAAAAAAGAGTATATTTGAATCCAAATAG
>JAYWFD010000109.1:0-10763 GCA_043778965.1 Candidatus Altimarinota bacterium | reverse complement strand
GATAAACTCAAGACCAAGAAAAAGACTCAACTATTCTACTCCATACCAAGTGTTTTGGTGAAAGAGAAAAAGTTGCATTTCAGATTAGAATTTAAGTTAAATGTATTTCTAATTCTGTTTTTTTAGTTTTGACTTTCTCCTTTTAACTTTTAACTCAACTCTATGTTCTCACTCGCACTTGGTGGATGAGCTGCTCGAGGACTTGCTCATATTGGTGTGATTCGTCGACTCGAAGAGATGGACTTCAAACCAGCAGCTATTTCTGGAACCAGTATGGGTGCCATTATCGGTGCACTCTATGCCCTCGGGAAGGATTCTCATGAGATGGAGTCGATCATCGCGAGTGTCCCTTGGGTGAAGCTCCTCGATCCGGATATGCAGAAGTGACTTCTGAAGGGTGACAAAGTCGAGAAATACCTCGATGATATTTTCGAAGGGAAGAGTTTCGCTGACCTACAGATCCCACTCACGGTCACCTCGACCAATATTGATACTGGGGAGGGGATTATTTTTCGATCATGACAACTCTCTGCCGCTGTGAGGGCATCGATCGGACTCCCCTGAGTCTTCATCCCGAAAACCTACCTCGGACAAAACTGTGTGGATGGAGGACTCGCGAACAATCTCCCGATCGAATATCTCCCAGAAGGGAAGGTGATCGCGGTATCCGCCCTCCGTGACCTCACCAGGAAGATACGGTATGAGAAAGAGTTTTTCGGAGTCAATTGGTCGAAGACCATCTTCTGAGTGACCTATTCCATCATCCAGAAGACGATCGATATCATGCTCACACAGAATGAATCCCGTTCAGTTCGCTCGAGAAAGGATGTCACCTATATTCGTCCAGAATTCGACTGACTCGACTACTATGAGTTCGATAAATATCAGAAATTCATCGAGGCAGGCTATGTGGCAGCGAGACTATGACTCTAATATCGAGACGAATCTTGATTTTCTCGTGAAAATGAATAGTCTGCACGCAGTCTTCACTTCTTTCTCATGAATCTCATTCTCCTCTGAGTCTATATCGTGATCATTATCGTGATCTTCGCATTTATCGGGATTGTACTGATGGATATAGGGAATTTCAAGCAGTATTCGAAATATCTCCCGACCGTCCTCAGGATCTACCTCGCGACGATTATTATCATCGCGATATTCTGAGCGTACAAAATCTCGACGCACTATACCCCTCCGAAGAAGCAGAGAAATATTCAGACCGAACCCGTCAATTTTTAGCCTGATAGATGGTACCTAGTTCTTGTTTCTTGAGTATACAATTATTGGCTGTTGGTATAAGTGCAGTTTCCTGAATTCTGAATTCTTGATTCTCATCTATTACTACTAACTATCTCTATCCACTATCCCTAATCCATACATATCATGCAAGTCGGAATCGTCGGTCTCCCCAATGTTGGTAAATCCACACTTTTTAATGCGCTCACCAAATCCTATGCTGCCGAGGCAGCGAACTTCCCATTCTGTACGATAGAACCAAATGTCGGAATTGTGAATGTGAACGATGAACGTCTTGAGCAAATCCGTGTGGTCGTGAATGGGGCGAAGATCATCCCAGCGACTGTCGAATTCGTCGATATCGCTGGTCTCGTCGAGTGAGCTTCCAAGGGAGAATGACTCGGGAACAAGTTCCTCTCTCATATCCGTAGTGTCGATGCTATCCTTCAGGTCGTCCGAGCCTTCGATGACTCCACTGTCCACCATGTAAGTGGCTCAGTCGATCCCAAGCGTGATATTGAGATTATCAATCTCGAACTGATATTCGCTGACCTCGAGACCCTCGATAAGCGCATCGGTGACAATCAGAAAAAAGTCAGAGCAGGCGACAAGGAAGCAAAATCTCGGGAAGATGTCTACAATAGACTCAAGACACACCTTGAATCAGGAGCAATCGCCTCTCTCATGGAAATGACGGATGATGAGAAACTCGCCGTCGACGACCTCCACCTCCTCACGAATAAGCCATTCATCTATGCCGTGAATGTGACAGAAGATTGGTTCTCGAGCCCCCCTGAAAAGGGGGGTAGCGAAGCTGGGGGGTTCAATGACACTGAACTCAGAGCAATTACTGGCATTTCAGACTCCAAGATCCCTGTCCTTCCCGTCAGTGCCAAGATCGAGATGGATATGCTCGAATTCTCTGAAGAGGATAAGAAGATGTTCCTCGCAGATATGGGAATAGATTTCAATCCGATGGATGCGATTATCCGGACTTGCTATGATCTCCTCGGACTCCAGTACTACTTCACCGCAGGGGAGATCGAGGTGCGAGCCTGGACGATCCATCAGGGAGATACAGCTCCTGTCGCTGCAGGAGTGATCCATACGGACTTCCAGAAGAAATTCATCAAGGCAGAAACCGTGAACTGGAAGGATCTCGTCGAATTCGGAGGATGGTCGGGTGCTCGAGAAAAAGGAAAAGTACGCATGGAGGGGAAGGAATATATCGTCGCAGACGGAGACGTAATGCTCTTTAAGTTTGGGGGATAAAACGATTCAAATGAATAATTTATCATTGCTTACTCTATCTAGATTTTTTGCTGCAATATTCGTAGTTTTTATGCACTTTTCTAGTAACACAGAACTATTAGGGAAAATTTTCTGGAAGGAATGAGGGGTGGCAGTTTCATATTTTTTTGTATTAAGTGGATTTATCCTATTTTACTCAAACTATAAGGGTCAACGAGAATGAAACTTTTCACTTTCTGGATATTATATTCGAAGAATTGCTCGTATATATCCGCTCTTAATTCTCTCATTCCTAATTGTTTTTTTATCAATTTATACTGGTATAACCAAAATATTAGAATATCAAATGTGCTTCTATCAATAACTTGACTTCAGTGATTTATTCCAAGATATGCACTATCATTTAATGCTCCATCATGGACAATTTCATCGGAAATATTATTTTATACTCTTTTTCCTCTACTCTTAAGAATATTTATAAACAATTCATTTCGAAAGATTGGACTTATCGTACTCAGCATATATATCTTCTCTCAATCTTTTATTCTCCTTCAGGTATTCTCAAATCTGGATTTTATACAAATTATGAATCAGAAGTTTTGGCATGATTTTATTTATTATTTTCCTTTTTTCCATATCTCAGATTTTCTCATTGGAATGTTATGTGCCCGAGCTTATATTGAATCAACAGAAACATCAAAAATATGATATGAATGATATTTTCTAATATTTTTTTTCTGATTAATACTTACGTTAATCCTGGGACATAAAAATATTATGATCCATAATGGCTTCCTTGCGCCATTATTTGCTTGTATTATATTTCTACTCGCTCGAAGTATATATGAGGACTGACTACAAAGATTTGAGTCCTTCTCGGAGAATCAAGTTATGCAATCTATATACTCCAAGTCCCAATAGATATGATTTTGAAGAGATTATTAGATTTTAGCTGACTCAATGGATCTTGATGTTACTTTATCATATATCTGGTAGTTCTCATATGAATAAGTATATTAAGCTTTTCATGCATAGAAAGTCCCGTAAGAAAATTTGTTATGAGTAAGCTTATCATCAATAGATAAAAAAATCCCCTTCACGTTACGTTGGCTTGAAAAGATTTTTTAGCCTGTGAGGGGATTTTTAATTCATACCTTTTCTTCACGTTGGTATGAGACGAGGTCTACTGCACTTAGGTTAGTTTTACGAGGATAACCAGCTTTTGTATTGATTTGATATTCCTTTATGGAAGATCGGTTTTTATAGAAAGCGTGATGCTTTGTATGTGTATTTATTTTTTTCTGGAACTTCGATCGGTTTAAGCGACCAAATCTCAGAAGGCGGTGAGTGAAGTTCACCAGTGCTCGTGAAGTAGACATAGGAATCTTAGCATGCTTTGGATTTGTTGTCAAAAATTTGAACCCTTTTTTTCACTCATTTTCGAATAATTGACGGAGAGTCCATTCCCAGACTGCAAAATCGGGAAAACTTGACTAAATCTTCAGCGTCGCTACACTCTGCTCAATCTCTCTTTTTTATGCTTTCTGATCTTATTGCTCGAGTCATCGCCGTGCATCCTGACTTCACCCATGCGGAAGTCGAGGAAGTGTGTCGTGACTATCTCGACTCGATCACCGAGAAGATCAAGGAAGAGACCAAGATGAAACGCCTCGTGAAGTATATGGAGAAGGAATTCGAACTCGACAGTATGAAGCTCGAGAAGAAATCAAACCGTATCTATTCGCTCGAAACCATTCCTGAATCACTCTTTCGTGGGAAGTCGAGTATTGCCTCGAGCCTCGTCACTATCCGTAATCTCACGAAGAATATCGAACAGACTGAACTCTTTCTCGATGCTGAGCTCCAGATCAATAAGGAAGATAAAATTGCACTCATCGGGAAGAACGGAGCTGGGAAGACCACGCTCCTGAAGATGATCATCGGTCGAGATGATGACTATAAGGGAACGATCGAACGGGCTACAGGGCTCCAGATCGGATACCTCTCGCAGGATCTCTTCTGGCAGGATACGAGAAATACCCTGAAAGCCGAGATGCTCATGGTATTTCCTGAAGTGACTGAGAAGATGGATCGACTTCATGCAATCGAACATGATGATTCCCACTGGGAACAGATTGAGGATATTAATACATATTTTCGCGATAATGATGGATATCGAAAATATGAGCTCCAGACAGAGATATTGAAATATTTTGGTTTCACCGAAGAACAACTCGACCTCAATGTCCTCTCACTCTCAGGAGGGGAGCAGACCAAGGTCCAGATCGCGAAGTTCCTCATCACCGAGGTTGATCTTCTCATCCTCGATGAACCGACGAATCACCTCGATATCGAAGGGATACTCTTTCTCGAGAAGTTCTGTAAGATCTGGAAGAAGGCCATCATCTCGATCTCACATGATGTCCGTTTTATCGACAATACTGCGGACACGATCATCGAGATTTCTCAGAAGAAGCTCCATCTCTATCCAGGCAAGTATGAGAAATACCAGATCGAGAAACAGGCTCGCTATGATCGACAGATGAAGGCTCACGAGCTCCAGAAGAAGGATATCGAAGAGCAAGAAGCCTGGATCAATCGATTTCGCTATACGCCGAGCAAGTCCGCGAGTGTCCAGAGTCGCATCAAGCAGATCGAGAAGATCGAACGCATCGAGAAGCCAGAGAACGAGTCCACCGTCAGATCCATCATCGTGAAGACGGATAAGCGACTGCCTGAGAAAGTTATGGAATTCTCGGACCTCGAAGTCGGATATACCACTCCGATCATCACGACCCATGGTGAACTCACCGTCAAGAGGAATGATAAGATCGGAATCATCGGAAAGAATGGGGCAGGGAAGACGACACTCCTAAAGACCATCCTTGCGGAAATCCCTGCACTTTCAGGAAGTATCTATATCAATCCTGATCTCATCATCGGCTCCTATTCGCAGGTCCTCGCCGACCTCGATGGTGACGCAGCGATCATTGTCGAGCTCTCGAAATATCACCCGAAGGACAATGAGATCCGCTCGATGCTCGGAGGACTCCTCATCTCCTGAGAGAAGGTGGATCAGAAGATCCGGACGCTCTCTGGAGGCGAGAGAGCCAAGGTCGCACTCACGAAGATGCTCCTTGCCGAGCCGCACGTCATCATCATGGATGAACCGACGAATCACCTCGACCTCCACTCGAAAAATGTCATCAAGAATATGCTCGAACACTTCAATGGTACGAGCCTCATCGTCTCGCATGACCGCGATCTCCTCGAACATATCTCGAATGCCGTGTGGCTCATCCAGGATGGAATATTGAGAATATTCGATGATCCAGAGAAGGGATTTAGTGAAGTGTTTTAGGGAAGAAAAAAGATAATATCTTTCATAAATGAGTGTGAATTCATATAATCATAGCTAAATATTTTTTTAGATATACATCCCATGACTAATATAAGCTTTTATAAAAGGTTTTGACTTGAACTCACTCTAGATGAGGCAAGAAAAAAGTTTGTTAATAGAATTAATATAATGCGTCCGTCTACTCTATAGAAAAACAGTCATTTCACAATAATTGTTCTCAAAGAAATAAAATCGTAAGGAACTACAGTGTATTGACAAGATAAGATATATTGTTAAAATTACTAAGAATTAATCCAATTCCCTCAACTATGAATTTCTGAGATTACTCATGAGAAAAATTTGATTCAGCTCTCTGACATTCATTCAATATGGAGCTAGTTCTTCATGGCGGACATATGTACTGATGCCATACATTGCAGGATCAGCTTTTGTCTCGGGGGCTTATCGATGAATGAATGGGAATTATAGATTTTGTTCGTCAGCGCCCATGATTCGAGAAAAATGATACTCAAGCAGTTATAGCTCATCAAAGAGATCACGTAGTTTGATCTCTTTGAGACTTCTTAAGCTGAATGCATCCAACAGTTGTCACCAAGAGTATCATGCGGTATACACAATGGGTAGATGGTATCTTGTTTGGCAAGCATCCGTCAGAAGTTCTGAATTCGATCGTTCAGGTCTATCGAAGAGGTCAAATACTTCAAAATCCACTTTTTCGTCTTTGATCTCCAAGGTTTCTGAAGACATGGGTACACTCAGGACTTGACTCTATAAGGCGAGAAATGTTTGAGACAATTCTCAATAATGAGTACTATTTGCTCCAGCCTAGACTGCAAGATCCTCAAAATTTTCCAGAAACGATAGATAGAGCAATAAGGAGTGCTTTAGGTAAGGTAGCTTTTCTTTGCCAGAATTCACTCTGTGACACAAATACATCCTTTGGGCTTTTGACTGAGGTAGTTGGGAGGATTTCAGCAAAAGCCTGAGTGGATACATATCTGTATACATCTCCAACATGATTTACTACTATATGAGCACTTATTGATACAGTATCTCGAAGTATGTGACCCACTACCTTCCCCCAAAGATAGCCCCCAATAACCCTCGTGCGACTTGGGCTCCGATCGTTCCTCATGTTCGTCCACCGAGTGATTGTCCGAGTTGCCTTCAGAGGGCTGCTGCGAGGGTTCATCCGACATTCTTCGCGATTTTTCCTCCCACTCCATCCATGATTGATGGAGTATTTTGTTCCTCCAATTGTGTCATTTTCTCATTGATCTTTGCAGTGAGGATCTCATTCGCACTCTCAGGGTCGAGAGTGGTATTGTACTTACCTATGAGCGGTGAGACACTCATGAATCCCTGGAGTTCGCTCTCAGTGAGTGTGTCCATACGAGAATGCGGAGGGGCGATCATCGTCTGGACGAGTGCCGTCGGGATTCATCGCTCGTCGAGTGTGGTGATGAAGGCTTCACCGATCCCGAGCGTCGTGAGGTCGTCAGCGACATGGTAGTAGTTCGTGATCGGGAAATTCTCACTTGCTTTCTCGATCGCATCGCGGTCCTTCGCCGTGAAGGCACGGAGTGCATGCTGGACCTTAAGTCCGAGCTGTGCGAGGATACTTGACGGGATATCGATCGGATTCTGTGTACAGAAAAATATACCAACCCCCTTGGATCGAATGAGCTTGATAATCATCTCGATCTCTGAGAGGAGTGCTGGAGAAATAGTATCAAATATCAAGTGTGCTTCATCAATAATGAGGACGAGTTTTGGTTTTTCTGCATCACCGACCTCTGGGAATGTACTATAGATCTCAGAGAGGAGTGAGAGCATGAAGGTCGAGAAGAGCTTCGGTCGTGTCATCATATCCATGAGACGGATGATATTCACATACCCTTTTCCTGTATCATCAATCCTGAGAAAGTCCTGTACATCGAAAGAAGGTTCACCGAAGAATATACTCGCTCATTGTCCTTCGAGTTCGATGATCTTGCGCATGATCGTTCCGACGGTCGCAGTCGAGATCATGCCATAGTCTTTCTCGATTTCCTCTTTTCCTTCATTCGCGAGGTATTGGAGGACTTTTTTCACATCTGAGAGATCGACGAGGAGAAGTCCATGATCATCACAGTACTTGAATATGAGTGCCATGACACTTTCCTGAGTGTCATTGAGCTCGAGGAGCCTCGCAAAGAGAATCGGTCAGAATTCGCTTATCGTTGCTCGGAGCTTCACCCCATCAGTCCCAGTGAGGGTATAGAATTCTGTAGGATATCATTCGCCCTTCCAGTCAGTCTCACTGAGATTCGTGAGGCGAGCAGTGATTTTCTCATTCATCATTCATGGCATTGCGAGTCCTGAGGCATCCCCCTTTATATCCATCATGATAGTCGGAATCCCATTTTCTGAGAGGGATTCGATGATCTTCTGGAGCGTCTTTGTCTTCCCGGTTCCAGTTGCTCAGGCGATGAGTCCATGGCGATTCATGATCGAGAGTGGGAGACTGATCGAGGCTTCAGGAACAACTTTTCCTTGGTACATTGCTTTCCCGAGGAGGAGGGTTTTTCATTTGAAAGTATAGGATGCTTGGATATCTTCGACGAATGACATAGGGAAAAATGAGGAATAAATTGCCTGAAGTATAAATCAACTCACACTCAAAGTAAATAAAAAATCCTCCGAAGAGGATTTTTCGTACGGAATTATCGGTTCATAGGAACGTTCTCGGATTCCATCATTGGCATCTCAGAATCATCGACCTTACATGTCTGCATATCGCTCTTGAAGCTTGAGAGAATAGTAACTCGAGTGGTATTGAGTGTTTTCTGAGCTGTTTCCATACTTGTCTTCCAGTTATTCCATGCAGTATTGATAGCAGCCTTACGAGCAGAACCATCACTGATCGTCCAAGCATTTCCGAGTGCCATTGCACGAGTCGAGAGTGCTGTCATCTGAGTACCATTCATCGTTCCGACCGCATTTGAGAGTGCATTTTCTCTCTTTGTTACAGCATTGGCTGCACATGAGAGTTCTGTACTGGTAAGCGTTTTTCCTGAGAGTGTCATTCCAGAACCATCTTCTGAGCGATTTCCTTTCTTTCATCCACGGTCACTATTCTTCATTCCGCGACCTTCTCCTCACATGCCACGACCTGCACCAGAGTGTGTCATCTCATCTGATCCAGATCGATCTTCCATTCATGGTTGATTCTGATTCATCCGTCATTTTCCCATACCATTCTTCATGGCGAATGCTGTTGCACCCGATGTGAGTACCACTGCGAGAGTGAGTGAGAGAAATATTCGAGAAGTTTTCATAGGAATGATAATAAAAAATAAAGTACCCCCGAGTGTATCCAATTTTCTTTTTTTGCCAAATTTTCGACTGTATAATGTGTCAGGATTTTTTCGAAAGTGCCTCGAGTCGCTCTCTTCTCAAATTCCTTTGAATTCTCATCTGAAATCACTATACTCACTTCATCGTATTCCTAACCAATTTTCCATGTCCAAGAAATCTGTCAAACTTCCAAAAGCACAAAAAATCGGACGTCAGGTCACTGACTTCCTCGTCCCGACCATCATAGATAAGATCGGAGGCCAAGAACGAGCCTATGATATCTACTCTCGTCTCCTCGAAGATCGTATTATTTTCCTCGGTGATGCGATCGACTCTGCGGTTGCCAATACCGTGATCGCACAGCTTCTCTACCTCGAGAAATCAGATCCAAAAGCTCCAATCACCCTCTATGTGAATTCTCCTGGAGGACATGTGACGGCTGGACTCGCAATCTATGATACGATGCAGCATGTGAAACCAGATGTCATCACCGTCTGTATCGGACTCGCAGCCTCTATGGGTTCTATAATCCTTGCCTGAGGTGCCAAGGGAAAGCGTTATGCACTCAAGCACTCTGAGATCATGATCCATCAGCCACTCGGAGGGATGGAATGACAAGCGATCGATATCAAGATCGCCGCTGATCATATCATCAAGACGGGCGAAGTCCTCTACAAGATCCTCGCTTCTCATTCAGGTCAGGGTATCGATACTGTTCGCAAGGACTGTGATCGCGATAACTATATGTCCGCAGAGCAGGCGATGAAGTACGGGCTTATAGATAAGGTACTGTAATCTCTAAAATGATTTTCTATGAAATATATATTCCTGTCACTATTCTTCTTTCTTCCATTTGTAACGTTTGCATCAAATAACTTTTCTGATCTCAATGCTGTCTGTAGAAATAGTGGTGAATGAAACATTTGACATGAGACATTGATCCTTCCACACATTGATAAAAAAATCACTAAGGCTGAAGGGTATGTAAAGTACAATGATTATCTTTATATGGATGCAAATACATTTACAGATAATTACAGATTTTTGGGCTCTTATTTTTTACGATATGATTGTTCCAATAAAAAAACTGAGTTTCTCTCATGATTACTAAAGAAGAACCTTATAAGTGAGCTAGGGTTCGTAGGCTACAATGAAGAATCAAATATTATTATCGTATATCATGCATGAAGATGATGAAGATGAGACTGAGTATGGATTTATGATCTTGAAAAGGAAACTTTACGCAGCATCGACTATAGAAAAGTAAAGATAACGAACTGAAAGAAAGTGAGGATAAATCCAGATTATTCTACTTACGATGGAGTATCTATAGTTCTTGAAGTGCTCTATTATACAGGGAATTACAATTATGAGAATTTTGGAAATCCCGACCGAATAACTTTTAAATTCTAAAATTTAAATGCCAAGTTCTCGCATACTCATCCTCCTTTTTCTCTTCCTCTTTCCATTTTTTGCTTTCGCGAGTTGACTCTCGAAGCAGGATGCCTGTAGTCGTCCTGATGGGATTCATCGGGAACAGGTGTACATTCTCTGGCCAGGGAAGTTCGTCCAGGTG
>JAYWFD010000108.1:0-4086 GCA_043778965.1 Candidatus Altimarinota bacterium | reverse complement strand
AATTGATGACAAACTCACCGAGGAATACGATCTTCATGAGTTCGAGAAATTGTTCACGAGTAAATTCTATTTGCATAACATGAGGATTAGAGATATTTTTTGAGGATTGCCTCCTTCTGTGCTGGGATACTCGCGAGCTCTACCTCCAACTCTGCGATCTTCCCCTCTATCTGCTCGATCTCTATGACAATACGCTGTTGTTCTGAAAGAGGAGGAAGTGGGATCTTAAAATTCTTGATAGTCTCGATAGAGAGCTCTATCTGTCCACTCTGTCCAAGTGCTAGAGCCTCAATATTCTTGAATCCAAAGTCTACAAAGTAACTCAGTATATATATGGGAATTGCTCGAGATCTATCGAGACGAAGTATTGTAATATGCGTATCCACTACGAAGTCTCCATCAAGATCAAATAGGGTAACTCGTCCAGCAGTACCAACTCCAGTAGAATTGATCAATATATCTCACTTCTCTATTTTTCGCTCATCGAGGACAAAACTCGCATCTACAAAATGCCTCTCTGCGAAATCAAATGTTCTCACACCTCTTGCCTGTCATGACTTGATAATCTGAATATGAGAATCTCCATACTTTGGACTCTTCCCCCTCTTGAGCATCAAGGCAATATCATCAACCTTTATAGAAGCTATGTTTTTTGGTAATAGTAAGCCAATAGAGTTCTTGAATCTCTCTACATTCTCCTTATTCTGGCTTTCCTTCTTCTCCAATATCTCTATCTCATCGACGATCTGTTGTTGGAGATCGAGAGGTGGGAGGGGGATTTTTATTTCATCAAATGTCTTAATAGTTATAGCACTAAAAACAGTTCCATAAGAATTATTCCTAAGTTGTTCTATTTCTCTCTTCAAAACAAAATATAAGTAGTCATTTGTTAATCCTGAATTACCTCTCAGCCCATAACATGATTGATTGAAAGTCATTGGAACTCTTAATTGAGCCATGGCACCAACAGTTCATCTAGCAGAAAGAATGATATCATTCTTTTCAAGAAATTTAGTACTACTTTTCATTAATCCTTCTGAAGTTATACATTTTTCTGTCTGAGAAACATACCTATTTCATGTATTAAAATCAGCAACAGATAGCCATGGAATATCTCAATTCCAATAGGAACCTTCATGTGTATCTGGGGTTCATCAGCTAATAATTTCACATACTGCTTTCAATCGGACTATTTCCCACTTACTCTCGATTTTTATCTTTTTTTTTACGGAAAGTGAGATAGACTTCTCGAACTCAGTTCGATCGAGCGTGAGCATATCGACGAGACTCATACGAGAGATGTATTTCTCCAGATTCGCGACAATAGGTCGATCATGACGACCTGAGAACGCATCGAGGATATAGGTATTGATTCGCTCAGGATTCTCCGCATCAGCAGGATCGAAGAGGAGAGTACAGTCATCGATCGTTTTGCCACGACGGATCGGATGGATACCCTCATCTCACTTGCGGTTCGAGAACTCATATCCGAGGAAGTTCTTCTCATCTTGCTTGTCTCCACTCTTCACGAGTACTACCTCCTGTCCGTATGCGAGGATATAGTAGAGTATCTTCTCTCGTTCGAGAGTGACGACTTGAGCAATCCAATCTTTTGGATTTTTTGATTTTATCTTCTTCTGGTAGTCGGTATATATCTCGTGGCTTTCTATAGCTCCACTCGGATCTCCAGATATGAGACTAATATAGTCATCGAGTGTGATCTCTCACCAGACATGAGAGATATATTTGGCGAATGGTGACTCGATCGCATTGATCGTATTGTCCTTGTGATTCGTGAAAAAAGTCCGTATTGCCTCTTCGATATAGCTCGCATCATAGTTGCTCCTCCTCCTCAAGAATAATATCACAGTATTGGTGCCTGTAGCCATGAATGTCCCACTCCCGAGCTCGACGATAGAGACGAACTCAAAATACCGAAGTAGGATCTCACGAGTCTTGGTATAGATACCACCGTTGGACAATATGCTCGATGGGAGGATGATCGCTGCGATACCTCACTCCGCGAGGAGCTGCTTCGTCCGCTCGATGAAGAGACTCTCTATCTGTGAGCTCTGATCGGTGAGTGCGTCATAGAGCACGAAGTCCCGATCTGCTGAGCGATTCTTCAGGTTGCCCTTGCACGCAGACACCGAGTAGGGAGGATTGGATAATACAAAGTCAAATTGCCCGTTGTCCTGAGTTCCTGGGATTTTCTTGGTGAGCTTATCCGTATAGTTACTCTGTGTGAAGCTATCGAGTCCGTCACCATGGATGACATTCGCGACTCCATCACCATGGAGATAGCAACCCACCTTGGTCGTTTTCACGAGTCGATAGTCGAGCTCTATACCATAGACATACTCCTCTGCCCATGAGAAGGTATCATCTTTCCATGTTCTTAGCTTATTTCGAACTGATGGGGCAAAGCTCGCAATATCTAGAGCATTGATGGTATTCTGGAGCTCTTCCATAGCTTCAGTGAGAAAGTGTCCACTCCCTGCGGCGTAGTCGATGATATTCGGCAAGAGCTCTTCTCAGCTTCCTGACTTGAGCTTTTTCTCAGTGATTGCTCGCATCGGGATACTCTTGCAGATGAATCTCGCAATAGGAACAGGGGTGAAAAATTGTCCAGCCTCTTGTTTGAGTCCAGTTGTCAAAAGGAGCTCGAAAAATTCACCAAGAAATGGTTGTTTTTTCGCATAGCGAAAACGATACCCCTGCAATAGTTCGACGACTTCTTTGAGGACTTTCCCATTTTCCTGAAATGTCTCTTCATCGAACACCTCCTTGATAGCGAACTCGTTGTTCTTCTGGAGACGGATCTTGGTGATCTCTTCAAGTATGCTTTCACGATCTATCTCACTCAGATGGGCATACTTACCATTGAAGTCCTTGTCACTTATATCAGAGATTTTTTTCTTGAGAAAATCATTCATTCCGAGCTTATAGAGATCGGAGAGTCTTTTTTGAAAAGAAGTCGGAGTATCCTCACCTTCTTTCCACTGGAAATCGAGCTCTTCATCTCCTTGTTTATCTTCATCTTTGATCTTGCAGAGAAAGAGCGTAAAAATCTTGTTAAATGCATTGGGTTTATCAGATACCGCATTGTGACGCAGGATCTCGAGAAATCGATTGAATATAGTAGAGCTATCTTCTTGGCGAATTTCGACAAGATGTCAGAGTGTGAGTGCCTTACTCTCGAAGTGATAGGCTCTCGACCATGATTCGAATATACCATTTTGCTTGGTGAACTTATTCCATCTGTTGTAAAGATCAACAACATTTCCCATGAGACGATAGTCAGGTTCTATTTTTATGATTTCATTACGCATCTGTATATCCTTGCCATCGAGTTCTGATGCGTAGAGTATGAGGAATTCTGTATCTCGATCTTGCTGAAAGTAGGTAAAGAGCTGGCCACCATGTTTCTGAGTATGGAGCCACTCCTTGTCGAATTCTTTTCACCAAGTTTTGCACTCGATCATAAGATATGACTTACCCTCTCTTCCCTCTCTTTTGACGAGGATATCGAGACGTCCACTCGTTCCATGTCATGATGGGAATACCTTCTCAAGTATGATATTTTCAGGTTTGTATCACTTTTCGAGGAGACGATTTACACATTCGAATACTACCCAATCTTCTGGCTTGGTAATATTTTGTATATCTTTATCATAGATTTTTATCGCTCCACCAAAATTAAAAACCTCTTTTTCAAAATCTACTTCGAGAGCGTAGTTATTGTGAAGTGAAAATTTTTTTATGAAAATATTGGAAGTATTTTCCTTTGGCACGAAGCCAAGAGCAAGTAGGAGTTTTTTCATAAAGTGAAGTATAGCGAGATTATACTTTTCTTCAAATTTTCTCATATATACTACCAAAAATTCACTTGAGAAAATATAAATATATATTCATGTATACTTTGTATACTTTTATTCTTACTTGGAAAAATCTCCTCTTCTTTCGAAGAGGAGATTTTATTTCTAAATGGTGGGCCCACCTGGACTTGAACCAGGGACCAATCGGTTATGCGTACTGCTATAGCTTTCGCTACCTCTTTCGAGTTTGGAGTCTGGACTATCCCTT
>JAYWFD010000107.1:0-10831 GCA_043778965.1 Candidatus Altimarinota bacterium | reverse complement strand
AGGTCTCATTTTCCAACAACATCACTATATCGACCTATCCTTTTTGCCTCACCAACTCTATGATGGAGATATTTAATGAATCACATGTCAATATCAGTAAAACTTTTATGGCTATCAAATAATGCAAATCTATCTAATGGTACCTTATAATCAAGCATTGGCTCAAAGGACTGGGCCAAAAGTAGTTCGTCGCAAAGAGCATATCAAATTACATATTGATTCTCAGAATCTGAAATAATATTTAGAATGTTAATATTATTTTCTGGAAGAATACTTTGGATACTCTTTACTAATGTAAGATAAGCACGCAAACTATGATAAAGAGAGGTACATTGTATAATATTTTTAATTTCTCTTCACAAGATCAACTTAGATATTGCATCTGCTTTTTCTTTTGTATTTCAAGGTTTATTGTCAATAATTACTTCATATTGTTGAGTTCAAATCCATTCTTTTATTCTATCTGGTGGAACACCGTTATTGGCACCTCAAACAACAAGTAAAACTACTTCGATTTGCATTGCATTAAGAAAATTAGCAACCTTTAATCAAGCATCTACGCGATTTTTACATTCTTCCCAATTTGATCATTTCTGTTGAATAACTACTAAAATACTTTCATTCTTATTAATACTCTTAAGTTGATTGCAATTAATATAGTTCATATAAATGGAGGTTAAGAATAGATATTATAATAATATGTAAATTAGTATAATGTCAATTATTTTTTACTTAGTAACGGAATGAATAATTCATTTTCCGATAATCAACCATGCTCACCTCTTTGGGTAGTAACACTTTCATTAAACAGATAATTTCAAATAGTATAATTATTTTTGGCGATTGCTAGATAGTCTCAAAATACATCACGAAATCAATCAGAATCCTTACTAATACCATATAATCATAATGAAAGAACTTCTTCATATGAAAAAATATCAAAATAATTAGAAAAATTATCTTTGAAATACGAAAGAAAATCCATATTTTTTCCATTTTTAACAAAAAAGTTCATATGTCTGGCATCTCCTGTTGGAGGAATAACCAAAAATGAATTTAGTAATGGAAAATCGGATAGATTAATTCTAGTCCCGGAACATATTTGACCATGATCTCCAGTAATAATCAGATTGAATGGTAAAGATTCTATCTTTATATAACTTACAATTAATCATAAAATATTTCGTAAAACCTGAATTGCTCTATCGTCGTCATATCCGTATTCATGTGAAGCTATATCATAATTATCGAAATACAAATATATGTATTCCGATGATGTTCTAAGTTCGTTTTCTAAAAGTTTAGGTATGTCGTAAGCTGATTCATAAGAGGCTATGTTTTTTACTCATTTTGATGTAGTTTTTGTATAAATACTATTGCGATATGCTGTTTTTGTAATAATACTAGAGTCTACTTTCAGCTTCTCATATATTGTATTTAATTTCGTCCAATATACTTCTGAAAAATCACTATCTGTAAATGATATAGGATTATAATATCTTGTAGAATGTATTAATGGGATTCATACTAATCCTAATGATTTCATATTTTGTGTCCATGAAACCAGACCATGTACTCATGGCGGTACTCAAGTATTAATTGTTGTGATGGCTGATGTTGTTGAAGTTGGAAAAACTGTAGTAATTCGATTAACGTCAAAAATTGGTTCTATAAGATCTTTCACGAAAGGAATCGAGCTATATCAAAATGCATCTATAAGAATGAAAATTGTTTTATTATTCTTCATAGATTCACTTGGCAATATTTTTAGTGCTGAATAATCTGTATGTCCATTATATTTATTGATTATAGAGGACATCAGATTTAATAATGATCCACCATTGTAGTCTGGAATTAACATAATTTGAATTTTATAAGTTCACTCTATTATATAGAAATAATAATTTTTCAAAAACTTTATCTTTAATTTATACTAACTATAGTCAGTCAAATTAACGCATTCAATAAATTGATTATTGTTGATTATTCTTAAAAACTAAATCTATAAATTAGTAGATCATTACCTTTTAAACTCTCCAAATTAAGTTCGATTTGACAAATAAAATATTTGAATATGATGCGCCCACTAGGTGTCCCATTTGTCTCATTTTGAGTCCAGTTCCGAGATGACCTAGATGCTAGAACTCATATTTCTAGTAACCCACTCTAGGTCTCGCCAAGGTTTGGTGGAGTACCAAGGTGTCCAGCCATACTTTGTCAACGTGTTTTTCTCGACTAGATACAGAATTGGTATATAATATTCGTACTCAAGAAAAGGAAATAGTTCCTATTTTTTCTTCTTGGATCCGAAATCCATACTTTACATCGCTTCGTTATGAGGTTTCTAAGATTCACTCTTTGGGTGGACTCTCATATGAGCATAACATTTTATACTATGATAGCAGTGATCGAAATCGGTGGGAAACAATATACAGTTGAGCAGAATCAGGTGATCGAAGTCGATCACCAAGACCTCGAAATTGGAGCAACTCTCGAAGTGAGCGCGATGCTCCTCTCAGATGCAGAAGGGAAATCAGTCAAAATCTGAACCCCTCTCGTAGAAGGATCGAAGGTTACATTTAAAGTATTAGATCAATTTAAGGCAGAAAAAGTACGAGTATTTAAGATGAAGGCAAAAAAACGCCACATGAGAACTTATGGATTTCGAGCTGTTAGAACGACGCTTCAGGTATCAGCGATAGCATAATAGTTTTGATACATCCCAAAAGGAATGGTCGACTATGCGTTTATTCCTAAAAACTGTGAATGACCCCAAATCTTAATACTCGCACTCGTCTTAAGCGAGCTATTCGTAACAATCAGCGTATTTATTCTGCATGGGAATCATTTCGGAATTTTCGCTGGTTTACTCTTGCAGTGATCATTATACTTCCTATATACCCATCTCTTTCCGTTATTGGGTCTGATTATGAGGCACGGGCAGGTGACTATGATGAGACGACTATCATCACAGCATACGAGGGGGATGCAGGAATGGAGGGGAGTTATATAAATAAATCAGGACTTGTAAGTACTGATTTTGATACAGTATCACAAGGAACAAAACCAAAGTCGATGTCTTCATCAGGAAGTGAGCGTGCTGTAACAAAAAATGATAGAACAAAGTCATATAAAGTGATATCATGAGATACTATAGAGAGTATATCAAATAGATTTGGAATCAGTGCTGATGCTATACTCTGGACGAATGACCTCTCTTCAGGTGATACACTTACCGTGTGATCAGAACTCCGGATTCCACCAGTTTCTGGAGTAGTTCATAAGGTTATAAATGGCGATACTATATCAGAAATTGCCCGTTTCTATCGAATAGATGCTGATGATATCGTCCGGGTAAATGGACTCAAAAATGCTGCTTCTATCCGTAAGGGCATGGAACTCATGATCCCAGGTGCGGCACAAAAAAATTCTCAGTTGGCAATAGTGGCAACGAAGACGAACGAAAAAACTTCCTCGAAGACGACTAATCTCATACCTATACCAACTCCTACGCCATCCACAAGGCCTACAGTGGTCGATAGTGTCACATGACTAAAGTCGCGATATCTTGTCAAACACACTGGTCTTTCTCGGTGATTTGCATGGGGGAACTGTACATGGTATGTCGGACAAAATAAGAGTGTGAGCTGGAGAGGAAATGCCAATGCATGGATGAAAAACGCGAAAGCTGCAGGAGTAAAAACAGGACAAAAAGCAGTTCCATGAGCTATCATCCAATTCTCAGGACGATGATATAATCGTTATTATGGACACGTAGGTATCGTCGCTGATGTGACGGATGATTATGTTATCGTAAAAGATATGAATTATCGACGTATCAATGAAGTCACGATCCGAAAAATTCTCAAAGGAGATTCAAGTATCGACGGATATATCTATGTAGACTAAGGTAGAGGGGGAGTATATCACAACGTATCACTAGGGAGGATAACCCAAATGTGCCTATCAGAGAAGACCTTCGTAGATATAAATTTGCATTCCGAGAAATACCAGTATAATGGAACGGTCGAATTGTATCCTTTTTGTGCTCATCGAAGTCAAAGAGCGGTCTCGGCAATTTATTTTCTACTCTTTTTCTTGTATGAGTACCGGTACTACTAAACGCCTATTCGTAGGTAATGTCCCATTTAGAATCGAAGCTGAAGAGCTTCGTGCCCTCTTCGAAGAGGTGGCTCCACTTGTCGATTTTTTCTGGCCTATCGATCGTGAAACTGGTCGTAAAAAAGGTTTTCTTTTCGTAGATGCTGATGAAGCAGATATGGATAAGATCATCGAAGCTATGAATGGTCGTGAAGTTATGGGTCGTCAGCTCGTTGTAAACGAAGCTCGCCCTCGTGAAGAGCGATAATCACATATTCGAGAATCCCCCAAGTAATTGGGGGATTTTTTATTATTTTGCACACTTTCGACATTCTTTTTCAGAATCTATAGATTATAAGTTACGGCAATTTTAGCTGAATTAATTTTTTTCTTCTATGGATTATTCTTTCGTTCCAGATTTCATCATACTTCTCTGGGAAAATATGTGGCGGATACACCTGATTGCACCAATAATCAGCTCATATGCAAGAAAATTTCATTGACATCATAGTAAAAAACGATAGCCTTCTCGCATGCAACATATAGGATTTATCATGGATGGGAATCGTACCTGGGCAAAAGAACAGTGACTTCCGAGTCTTGAATGACACAGACAGGGCTATCTCAATGCAAAAAATATAATCCGAGAAGTGAAACAATTGGGTATTCCTTTTGCAAGTTTTTGGGCCCTTTCCGATGATAATATCAAGAAACGATCACCTGAAGAAGTAGAGTACCTCTTCCGTCTTCTCGAAACATGAATCCTCGATCTCGCGAAAGATGCGAACAAAAATAATATCCGCATCGTCTGTATCGGAGATAGAGAACTCCTTCCAGAAAAGTGTCGAAAAAATATAGAGAAAGCAGAAAAAATAACAAAAAATAACAATGAGATGACGGCAATAATCGCTATCGGATATGGATGACAAGAAGAGATAGTCCGTGCTATCCGATCCCTCGCGCAGACAGGACAGGATATGACTGGAGTCACTACTGAAGACATCTCATCTCATATCGAGACTTCAGCTTTTCCTCCACCGGATCTTATCATACGGACAGGGTGACATATCCGTCATTCTGGATTTTTCTTGTTTCATTCTCCGTATGCTGAGTATTATTTCTCAGAAAAAAACTGGCCTGATCTCTCAAAAGAAGATATAGAAAGCTTTATAGAGAGCTATAAAGCTCGCGAAAGAAAGTACTGAAAATAGTTCAAAAAATAAGATCAATAATTGCAATTTTTGACTTCTTGTGTTACTCTGAGTTGAGTTACTTATTTCTATGATCCAAGACTGGTACGATACATACAGGTCAAAAGTAGACTCTGCGATAGCGGAGTATTTCGATAAACGGTACAATAGTCTTGGTACAGAAAAAGAAAAAGAATTCCAAGAAGCTCTCAGGTATGCTGTCGAAGGAAAGTGAAAACGTATACGTGTCATCCTTGCGATGATCATCTATGAAGAACTGATGGGACTTCCTGCGGATGTCATCCTGGGCTATCTTATCGGTATAGAATTCATCCATGCATATTCTCTCGTACATGATGATCTCCCTGCTATGGATAATGATGAATTCAGACGTGGAGAACTCACTGTATGGAAAAAATATGGGGAAACTATCGGTATCCTCGTAGGAGATGCTCTACAATCCATGGGGATAGAATGTCTTGCAGAAGCAAAGAATGCTGATGTCATCCTAGAGATCACTCGTGCCATCGGGGATATGGGTATGGTACGCTGACAGGTACGAGATATAGGGGAAGATCATATGCATATCGATCAGAAAGAGATCATCCGTCTGCATGATGAAAAAACAGGAAAGCTCTTCACAGCATCACTCCTCATAGGAGCGAATCTTGCCTGAGCGTGAGATACTCATATGATAGAGCAGTTGCGTTGGTTCTGAGTACTCCTTGGGCGTGCCTTCCAAGTACGAGATGATATCCTCGATTATGAGTGAGATAGAGATATGGTCTGAAAGGCGATCGGAAAAGATGTCGCCAAGCACAAAGGGATCGTCGCATTCATGGGTATCGAACGTGCGAAGAAACTCCTCTCAGATCTCGAATATGCTCTTCTCGAAACCTCGAATACCTTCCAGACCTCGAAATTCTCAGATATCGTGGAATATGTGGTAGGAAGAGTAAAATAGATATTTTATGAATGGTAACCTATCATCATCCTACACTCCTCTTATGAGAGAGTTGAAACCCCTGATTATCCTCTATTTAGAGAAGTTTGAAACTGGAGATTGTTCGATCCGATTAAAACCTAGTCTCGATGAATCAAAGTTCGATGATATCAAAAGACTTGTCATGAGCCTGTGAATCACTGAGGATGTATGGTATGAGCTAACATGAGAATTCCTCTCTATAGATATTAAATATAGTAGGAAGATTCGAGAACATCTTAACTGAATAAGAGAAAATCCAGATATCTCTGGAAATGTTTATTGGAATAAAGAGAAGATTCTCGATAAGATAGAAGAGATTATGAGATGACATTCAGCCAAGAAATAAGATTAACTCTTTTTCTGTTCACAGTACGCCTTCCAGGTATTCTCTATGAGCGTTGCGACGGTCATCGGTCATACTCCACCAGGAGTCGGAGTGATCGCCATGATCGTATCACGGAGTTCATCGAAGTCACTATCTCCACGCGCGATACCATCGACGAAGGTGCTACCTACATCGATGACTATGGATTTCTCATGTACCATATCACGAGTGAGAAGTCCAGGATGTCCTGCTGCCACTATCACGATATCGGCAGCTTTTGTTTTTTTAGAGAGATCGAGAGTATGACTATTACAGCTTATCACAGTAGCTCCTGCATTTATAAGCATGAGAGACATAGGCTTTCAGACGATATTCGATCGTCCGATGACGACTACATTTTTTCCCATGACATCGATATCGTAGTGATGAAGAAGTGTCATGATCCCCTTTGGAGTACAGCTCCAGAGTCCATCATGCCCGAGGAACATATTCCCGATCTGAGTCTTAGTAAAGCCATCGACATCTTTGCGAGGATCGATGCACTCAGTCACAGCATAGCGGTCGATATGTGAGGGGAGTGGCGCTTGGACGATGATACCATGTACGCGGTCATCTTTTGATAATCTTTCTACTTCATTCTCGAGATCTCCTTGAGAAATAGTCACAGGGAACTTGTATAAACCAAATCCCATACCGACTTCACGAGCTCTCTTCTCCTTCATGCGGATATACGTGAGACTTGCCTCATTCTCTCCTACGAGGACGACAGCAAGCATTGGCTTATCAGATCATGTCGGTGAGTAGGTGATCTGATTTTTGATATTTTCGAGGATTTGGGATGCGACAGTGCGTCAGTCTAGGATCATGAGATAGAGAGATAGGGGATAGTTGGTATGCAGGAATGAGACAAGTGACTTAGGTATGGTATTTTTTATAGAGTTTTTCTATCCAAAATCAGATGAAGTAGAGTATAGAGAGATTCAGCAGATATGACCCAAATATGAGAGTCCAGCTCAAGATGATCATTCCAGGAGTAGAAGCAAACCATCAAATACTAACTCAGTATGTACTCAATGGCATACCTCCGATGATGAATCCCCACATCCACTGCTTCCCGCCATAAGTGAACTCAGCATAGAGACTTGGTACAAGTGTAATCATAAGGAAACTTACTACAAGTCAGAGTCAGATTTTTGGGAGTTTCATAGTTTTGAAAAAAGTTATGACCAGATTATTTCTGAATAGTTTTCTCCATTTTTCCATCGAGTGAGAGCATCAAGTACATAGGGGACGACTTTTTCTCACTGAAGTTCGTCGAGTGATCGAAAGATAAGCCCTGAGCATTTCTCCTCCTCGATATTTCGGATAACTCCATTATAGGAAAGTATTTTGAAAAAGAAATTTATATAAATACTTCATTCTTTTGAATTGATACTTTGCTGAGAGAAAACCATTTTCATTCCTTCTATTTTTATATCGATTTCCTCTCCCAGTTCTCGTATCATCGCTTCTGTCACTTGCTCTCATTTTTCGATATGTCCTGCAGGAAGTGAGAGATATCCATCGAGATGTCAGGTATGGTATCGACGAGAAAATAGGATTTTTCATCTTTCATCGCGGATAATGCCGAAGACAGCGGCGTAGAAAGAGGGAGTTCGCATAGTTAGTAAGTTCATTCTTTAATTAAAAGGGTATTTCGCTCGTAGGAGTTTCATATTTTAGACATCTTATGTATGGTATATCGATGAGGCGAGAACCAAATACTCACCTTGTAGAAATCTTGAGTACAATTTTTTTTAGAACAAATATCCCTATAAAAACTGAATTCTACATAACGTCAGTTTATATAGTCCATTTTTGCATGAGGATATCCTTTTATAGGAAAATATTTCGCTATTTCACGAAATGTGAATTGCCAGAATAGTCTGGAGATTTTTTTCGTCTGACAATCGTATTGATAAAAAGAATAATCATCATAAGTGACTCACTTTCTATCATAGAGGTCGAGCTGACGAACCACATAATAAAGCATATTATATGAATCTCCTACTTTTATATGAGTATAATACTCTATGACAGCATTTCTCAGTCCAGTGACTTCCAAGTGGTTACTATTACTATTTCCCTCAAATCATTCTTGCATATAATTATCTGGAGATATGCAGGCTTCTTTTTTACTTACTAATCTTGCATCAGCAAAAACCGCCTCTAAAAAAAGAAAGACTATTAGGAACGTTAATGTAATAGAGAAAAATCGCATAGATATTATATTTTTCATAAGTACTCTTCCCCTTTTTTCGTGATCTGTCTTCATCTTGGAGTACGCTCGATGAGTCCGATCTGTAGGAGAAACGGCTCGACGACATCCTCTATCGTCGCAACTTCTTCACCTACTACAGAAGCAAGAGTAGAGAGTCCTGTAGCGCGTCATCCGAAGGTATTCAAGAGGTGTGTGAGGAGTTTACGATCGAGAGCATCGAGACCTTGTGCATCGACCCCAAATCCTTCGAAAATACTATCACAAGCATCTTTCGAACTGATATCTCGTCCAGTAGTCGCATAATCTCGGAGTATCTTCACGTAGCGATTGGCGATACGGGGTGTCCCACGAGACCGCTCGGCGATAGATCATACCGCGTTCTCACTCACAGTATCGAGTGAGAGAATATCGAACGATCGTGCGACGATCTTCGAGAGATCAGCCGTATCATAGAAGTCGAGCTTCATGATGTTTCCAAATCTATCTCTGAGTGGGGAGGAAAGAGAAGAGAGCTTCGTCGTCGCACCGATAAGCGTGAACTTCGGTATATCCATCTTCACACTCGTGCTTCCTGTACCTGAACCGATCATGATATCGATCTGGAAATCTTCCATAGCAGAGTAAAGGATCTCTTCGATCGGCGGACGAAGTCGGTGAATCTCATCGATGAAGAGGACCTCTCCTTCAGTGAGGCTCGTCAAAAGCGAGATGATATCTGCTTGTTTCTCGATCGCAGGACCACTCGTATGCTTGATCGGAGCTCACATCTCATGAGCGATGACGGTCGATATCGTCGTCTTCCCGAGTCATGGAGGACCATAGAAGAGTATATGTTCGAGAGGAGAACGTCGGATCTTCGCTGACTCTATAGCGACGACGAGATGAGCTTTCATCGTCTTTTGTCCGACATATTCTCTGAGGGTCTTCGGACGCAGTGATATCTCTGAGACGATTTCTTCATCTTGGATCTTCGGAGATACAGTTCGGATGATGTCGGGTTTGGAGGATTTTATAGACATGTATATGAGACAGGATATGAATTTTGTGAGAAAAAGCAAAATGACTTCATAATCTTAAAAATTAAAAAGTCAAAATATGTATTGACAAAATAATAATTATATAGAAAATACGATTTCATTAAGTTTTATCTATGGTAGGAGCTCGACAAGATGAGTTTTGACATATCATAACAGCAGATCAAGGAGGTATATATATCGGATGATCGCATGCTATCACTTCTCATCTTACGCAACATCGAGATCGTCCTGTGCTAGATTTTACAAGAAGGGTATCTCAGATTGTTCAATGAAGAGCGGTGAATCCAACAGAGTTCAAATTGGAAAAAAATGAAAGTAAGATTATTAAGGGTGCCCTCACACTTATGAGACAATCTCATGAGGGACAGTTTCGTCGATCGGGATATTACAGTATTTTGTTATGAAAGTATACAGATGAAAAACGTCCATATTCCACACATGTCGAAGGGGTTGTTGAGTTATTTGCATGATTTTTTCGAGAATTGGAGATACCAAGACATTATTTTCTACCAGCGATAGTAGTTGCTATCTTCCATGATGGCATCGAAGATGCGAGTCCAGAGATGCAGATAGAGATGGCAGCTTTCCTGAGAGCAAACTTCTCATCGGAGTATCCACAGATGATAGAGTCACTCTTCGCACTTTCCCATCTGAATGATGAAAAGTATGAAAGGAGTAGTACGATCTTCTGACTTCCTGAGATTCCTAATTCTCGTGCTATCGAAACAAATAGAACTAAAAGTAATGGCCTTGCTCATCAGATACATGATGAGATACTATTATTTTCTCAAGAGCTATTCGCTCAATGGAAATCCGGATCACTTCCACCACATGATCTGCCATTTCGTGCACCTAAAGATGGAGCACTAGATGCTTATCTTGCTAGCGAAATATGAAAAGAGTGATCTGTCGCATATCAGCTTAATACGGAAT
>JAYWFD010000106.1:0-10944 GCA_043778965.1 Candidatus Altimarinota bacterium | reverse complement strand
GTTCAAGTCTTCCCGGATACTATATCTCTATAGTCTATAATACCATCACTATTGCCATCTTCACTTATCGTGACCCTTGCTATACTATCGAGAGCCTCCTTTGATATCGATGATCCAGCTCGACTTCGTATAAGATCAGAGAGGAGTGCCGCTTTTGGGCTAAATATGATTTTTTCACCCCTTTCGAGGGTTGATCTATGGATGAGCATACTCATCGAAGTATTGAGAGGCGTCCAAGAAGAGTCTATCACGCCATTATTATCACGATCAAGTTCATAAGAAAATGACGCCCGTACAATTATCCATTCTGTACTTCCAAGTCGAGAGAGTACATCACGAGGGTTGTATGAACTCAATTGATAGGGATTGACATAAGGACCATTTGCATATCAAGATATCGGATGTTCGAAATATATCCATCCATAACCAAGCTTTCCTTCTACCTCAAAAGGTGCTGATGTCGGTATAGATCATATAGATACAGATGCTATTTTCATACGAGTACTTTCTAGATCGGTTACCTCAGATGATGAAATAGCTGGAATATCTACTTTTGCCTCTTTTGGATCTCATCAACCACATGAGCCAAGAAGTCATCAGGCAAGAATTCAAATCAATGATTTTCTGTGCCTATGGAGTATGCCTTGATCTAATTTGGAAGTAGTTCAGAGTGGCTGTGTAAGTCGATGATTCTTTCATCAGAAAGCAGGAGTAATCATAAATTATTAGTTAAAAATTAAAATAATATTTCTGTATTCAAATCGCATAGTATCTTTTTAATTCTATGATTTATCTAGCCTTTCTACATACGGTATTTACATATTACCATCTGTCAAAAATACATTATTAACACAATATTTCGTCCATATATGAAAAGCCATCTCCCATAGTACAATAAAATATCTATAATGTTTCTCGTACTTGTTGTTGATTACAATTTTTGTCCAATTTTAAAAGCTCACTCTTTATATGAGTGAGTTTTTGGGAGTAATATTTTGAGTCTAGGCTCGAAATATTTATATAACCATGAGTGAATGATCACTCTCGACGGCGAGGGCTCGTGATTCGCGAGAGATCTTCGCGAGAGAACGAGTCTTAGTAGATGGCATCTCGACGACCGCTCGAGTGTCGGGCATCATGAGAGCTTTCGGGTCTATACCATATGCTTCGAGAGAGCGTGCTCTGAGAGTGAGAAGTGCGCTCATGTGAGCGCCGACGATATCATCGTGAGAGTCAGTAGGCATAGGAGGATAGATATGTATATAAATGTATGAATATAGTGTATCATATGTTTTCCGCTCAGTCAAAAGATATATATACAAAATTCACTCATATATGATAGAATATTCAAAGTTGCATCTTTTGAAAACGAGAATGGACCCTATACAATGTAAATAAAAAAGTTATTATTATTTTTGACAATATAAAATATATGTGGTAAAATTCTTTTGCATTGTAATTTTTTTAACCAATACAAATATGCATTCTTTTTCTAAAAAGCTCCTTACAGGAGTAATGGCTGCAGGAATGATGATATCTACAGTAGGATCATCATACGCTGCAAATATCGGTACAGGATCTGTCGTCTGAAGTGGCGCTCTCACATCTGCTGTTGTATGGAACGATACATTTCCAGGTACAGCGACTGGTACGATCAATGGACTTCTCGTTCGCGCTCGTATCAATCCTATCCTTAATATGGTCGTCACAGGATCTGGTGTGATCGAACTCGGACTCCTCTCTGATACAGCATACTCTACTGGTACAGTAAGTGTAGAAATCGGTACCAACGCTGTAAATGGTGCATCTGTCACAGCAAAGTCTACTAATGGAGGTCTCAAGAACGCTACGAATGCTACAGTATTCATCAATGACCTCACAGCAGATGAAGTCGCTGATAGCTATAAATTCTCATCAGCTATAGTAGCAGTGAAAGATTCGAGTTATACTTCGTTTGCTCAGACAGCATCCCTAAGTGCACAAGTCAATAATACTACCACGAATCATATCCTCTATACTTCGAATAAACCACAAGTACTCTCTCCTACGACAGATGACTTTTCATTCAGTGTTTCGGCGAAGCCTTCTATAGAGACTCCAGCTGGAGATTATTCCGATATTGTAGTTCTCACTGTTACAGGAAACTTCTAATCCCATATTAGAAAACATAAAAGAGAAACTTCCACTCATTAGTGGGGGTTTTTTTCTATGTTTCTCGACAAAGACCGCTTAATATGAAAGTATATATGTACCTTATTTTATTATGTTAATTCTCTATGCGCTCTTCTCGTATTCTCCTCTCAGGAATAACTCTCCTTTCTCTTGTCGGTTCTCTCTCTCTTGTTTCTGCTTCCCAAATTGGTACTGGTATCGTTGTCTGAAGTGGTGCTCTCACAGCTCCGATCAACTGGAATGATACATTTATCGGATCAAGTGCCAGTGGTACGATCAATGGTATCCTCGTCACAGCACGCGTACTTCCGACACTCAATATGACGATCTCAGGCTCTGGTACTATTGCTCTCGGAAATCTCTCTAGTGCTACCGCATCTACAGGATCAGTAAATATAGAAATCGGTACAAATGCTCTTAATGGCGCTTCTGTAACAGCTCGATCGACCAATGCAGGACTCACAAATATCTCAAGTGGAGCCATCGTAATCAATTCACTTTCTGTAGATGGATTTGCTGATAGTTATAGATTCACCTCTTCAGCAGGTGTGACAGATTCTACCGCTCCAGGGTTTTCTCAGACAGCCACTCTCAATACTGAAGTAACAGATAACACGACAAATCATGCTGTCTATAGCTCGACCAAACCTCAGCCACTTACAGGTGTAGATGATATCACATTCTCTGTAGCTGCTCAGCCAAATGCTCAGACTCCAGCAGGGGATTATCGTGATATTATCGTCATGACAGTCACAGGAAATTTCTAGTCTCTGCATAAAAGTACTTAAAAGTCTTCTTTTCTTTGGGAGGACTTTTTTGATTTTTCCAGAGAGATTTGTATTATATGCGTGTTATTTTATTTTGTCATTTCCTCCTATGAGATTATTTACAGTATTCCTTCTGTCATTTATTTTTCCGGTATCGCTTTTTGCTGTCTCGGCAAGTGAACGTATCGAGATGGGAGTATCACCGATACGCCATGAATTTATCGTATCTCCAGGTGTACCGGTGCAGAAAGTGATCACATTTTATAATAATGCTGATGTTCCCTATACACTATATCTCACATCAGAGGATTGCAGTGCAGATAGTCTCGTAGGTACACCGAAATGTCGTAAGGCACCGAATGTGACGGGTGATCCATTGTATTTCTCTACTTGGGTGAGTTTTGTATGACCGTCGAATCTTGTCGTGCCCCCAAAATCTGAGATACAAGTCACGGTAAATATTACCCCACCTACAAATGCAGTTCCAGGAGGTCGATACGGTGCTATATTTTTCAATCGCCCTACGGGATCTGCTGATTCTAATACAGTCAAAATGATTCAGAGAATCGGTACGCTATTTCTCGTCACAGTGCCATGAGCAATAACATATGATACCACCTATGGTGAAGTAGTAGTATGACCCGGAGGTGGTGGAGGCGCAGGGGGATGAGCTGGTGTCGCTGGAATCGCGAGTATTAGCTCGTATCCTACCCCTCGGCCTACTCCAGAATACTGGTTTACACGTATCTCTGACCTTCTTGATCCTACTTTGAATGCTCCATCTCTTCCTCCGGCGAAAGATTTTGGTATCGATTTTCAAATACCAGTGAAAAATAAAGGAAATGTACATGTTCTACCAGTATGACGCATAGAGATATTAGATGAAAATGGTCTTCCTCTTAAAAGTATCGGAAAAGAGTCTATCCGTTCACCTGAATGAGCCTATGTAGGAGAGAGAATAGTCGACTATCTTCCGATAAATGATGAAGCAGGAAATGTCCTTCCAAATTCTGAAAGACTCTATAATATATCATGGAAGTGATTTGCCTATGAGACGATCGAATGAGGAAAGGCGACTATCAAATTCCTCTCACCACAAGATTATTATAAACAACTTCAAAGTAATGAGTCCCCATATCTTCTTCCGTGGGAGAAATATCGTCTCGTGCCAGTGTCAAAAATCCTTCAAGCAAAAATCCAACTTGAATATAGTGGCAAGGACAACACTCCTGTTCCCTATGAGGTAAATCGGGAAATCACTCTGAATTACTTCTCTCTAGAGAAGTCGATAAACTATGGTGCTATTCTTATACTTGTACTGATTCTATTTCTTATTTGGATCCTTTCCCGTATCATAGGGGGAGGCAGGACGACCCAAGAGAAGAAGGAGAAAATGGGTTCTACTGAGAATGAAGTCGATGAGCTAGAGAAGGGAAGAAAACTTGCCCAGAAAGCTCTTGCAAAAAAAGCTGAAAAGAAACTCTCGCAAAAAATCCCTCCAGAATCAGTGCCAATTATAACTCCAAAAAAATCTTCATCAAAACCTATCATCAAGAGTGAAAAAGAGCTAACTTCTGTGAAGAAGCCTATTTCACGTACAAAGAAAAATCCTTAGTAAAATAATAACTATTTCTGTATGTTTACTTGCTCTTCTTGTCACTCAAATACATTGAAATGGGCAGGAAAGTGTCCTAATTGTGGCGAATGGAATACTCTGGAAGAAAAAAAAGATGATACACGCAAAGGAAAGAAAGTCATAGGAAAAGCTCGAGAGACTCATAAAATCATCACTCCTTTAGAGAGTAAATTTATGCAGTTTGTGAGTATGAGTAGTGAGCTCGATGGGGTTCTCTGAGGCGGACTCACTCCGTGAAGCCTTATACTTCTTTCTGGAGAGCCAGGTATCGGAAAGTCTACTCTTGCACTCCAGATGAGTCAGTGGTATGCAGAGAAATGAAGAAAAGTTCTCTATATTTCTTGAGAAGAACACATAGGGCAGATATCAGCACGGGCAGTCCGACTTCGGGTATCACATGAGAATATTAATATTATTACAGAGAATCATTTCGATGATATCATCGCGACAATCAAGATGACAAATATTGATATTATTATCATCGATTCACTTTCAGTATTATCGAGTGAAAGTCTCGATGGTACCCCTGGGAGTACTACACAAATCCGTACTATGACAGAGATACTCATGGATCTTGCGAAGTCACTGGACAAATCCATCATACTTATCGGTCATGTCACCAAAGATGGAAGTATCAGTTGACCGAAAGCTCTCGAACATCTTGTCGATGTTGTTCTTTTTCTCGAATGAGTTCGTACAGAGAATTATAGAATACTCAGAGCACTCAAAAATCGATTTGGTCCTACGGATACTGTAGGGTTATTTCGCATGGAAGAACATGGACTTATCGATATACCGAATCCTGGACTTGAATTTATAGATGCAAGTACAAGCAAGCTTCCATGAAGTGCACTCACATTGACTATAGAAGGGAATCGACCACTCCTTATAGAGATCGAGGCACTGACAACGTATACGAAGTTTTGATATCCAAAGCGTTCGAGTCGAGGTATCCCTCAGGCAAAGCTTGATCTTCTTATTGCTGTGATGACAAAATTCACAGATATCCAACTCGAAAGCTATGATGTCTATCTAAATATCGGTAGAGGGTTCTCTCTCACTGAGCCATGAGTCGATCTCGCTTGTATGGCAGCGATGATAAGTTCGAAATTAGGGAAGTCCTTGGGAGATACTATCTATCTCGGTGAGGTTTCTCTTACAGGAGTAGTAAAAAATGTTTACTTTCTCGAGAAGCGTATCATGGAGGCGGTGAAGCTCGGATTCACTCATATCGTCATCCCGGCTCAGTATATGGGGAATCTTCCTTCATGAGCGGAGTATACGAGAATTGCAAATGTGAAAGAATTGAAGGTATAGATCTCAGTTTATTTTTTGTCATTCCGGCTTTATGTCGGAATCTATTCTCTGATGCTGGATTCCTGCCTTCGCAGGAATGACAGGAACTTCTCATATTCAATGAATATACTATAAAGATAAGCCCTAATCCTCCGAATCTCTTTTCCTGAGAGCATCTTTTATATCATCATATCGAAATCCTTTTCTCTGCACTGAAGCATAGAATTTTTGTTTTTCACTCAGATTCGAGAGATTGTATTTTGATTTATATTTCTCTATTTCTCGAATGAGGCCAGCATCGTCGGATGCTCACTCCAATATCTCAGATATCTCATCTCGGAAGTATGGATATTTTCAGGAGAGTGTCATGCGAATGATCTGGATAGATTTTCATTTTCTTGTGAAGTCGTTTATCATTGTCTCGATTTCTCTCTGGTAACTTCTCCAGTCACGGATTTCTCCTCTTGATGCTTTTATCTTCGCTGCGATCATCTCACATGAGAATCACTTCTTTATGAGCTTCATCTGTATCTCTCGTTCTCAGATGCTTCTCGCGAGAAATGTCCGCATCCACATATCGATCATCATATCTTCGCTATAGTCTATTTCTATAAGAAAATCAGATATAGGAAAAGTAGGTTTTTTCTTACTTATATATTCTGTAAGTTTTTTCTTACTTGGAGCATATCTAGAGATATAGTTTGCTACACGAAGCGTGAGATTCATATGAGTTTATTTATGGAATTTCTGATGAGCCTCTTTGAGTTTTGGGTTCGTCACGTGTGTATAAACTTGGGTTGTAGTTATTGAAGCATGGCCTAGGAGTTCCTGAATGATGCGTATATCAGCTCAGTTTGTCAGGAGTGTTGTTGCAAAGCTATGACGAAGGGTATGGGCATGGATATCTTTGAGTATTCAGGCTTTCAGACCGTAGCTCTTTACCATATTTGTGATAAAAAACCTTGTCAGACGAACATGCTGATCATTCATCATAGACGATGCAATATTTGCAAGAGAGAAATTATGCCTAATAAATAGAGGAGCAAAAGTATCCTTTCGAAGAGATATGTATACGCTGATCGCATCTCTTGCAATCTCTGTTAGATAGACGACTCGTATCTTCCCTCACTTACCTCGCACAGCGAATTCGAGAGTATCAAGGTTCACATCTCGAATATCTAGAGCAGTCAGCTCAGAGATACGAAGACCGGTCGAGTATATACACTGACATATTGCGTAATCACGTTTTCATTGTATATCAAGAGCTCATTCGATCACTTTGAAAAAACCAGATATCTCATCATTAGTAAGGAATACTACTTCTCGACCTGGGGGTCTCATAAGATCAAGGATAGTTGGGTCAAGACAAGGTATTTGTTCTTTTTTAAGATATTTTAACCAAGATCTATAGGTGATGATATGAGCATTGATCGACTTCACAGAAAGGTTATTTTTTGATAGTTCCAGACGAAAGGCATCGATATCTTCCTTTGTTATTTGCACTACTTCAAATATATATTTTTTCTTGAGTTTAGTACGGATTGTTTGATTCTCTATGCGTTTTTCACGAGTGAGATCGAGCCAGACTTCACGATGATTACAATCTTCCTCTAGAATTTTTGGATCGAGAAATCAAAGGAGTCTCCAAATATGAAATTCATATTGCTCAAGAGTCCTGATACTTCGTCCTTTGTGAAGACGAAGATATGTAAGAAAATTTTCTAGTGCCTGGAGAGCTTGCATAGCTTCTATGATATCTATTTCTCTCCCGAAAACAATGAAAAAATCCGATACTAGTATCGGATTTTTTCATTGTTTTCGATTTCTAGAATATAGAGTCTACTATTTTTCTTTTGAGTTCAAGTTTTACTTCCTTTAAGCTACCGTCACCGTTCAGTTGCATACCTTTTCCTTTTTCATTCCCAAATACTTTTTTGTAGGTTTCTATTATCTCTCCTTGGGTTTTTTTGATAAATTGACGCTTATCATTTCGAGTCATTTTCTCTCCTTCAGGAGAGTATACAAGACTATTAATGAAATCAAGACCAAGAAGTGTTCATTCAGATTTCTTTTCTGATCGACTGAGATTGGTATTTTCTTTCATTGCCCTACGCTTCAGTCTGGCAAGAGATTCATCGAGACTGATGGTAAGCTCTATAGTGATAGCCTTATCAAAAAGTTCTCGATAGATACTATTCTTCCACCAGAGGAGTCCATCACGAAGCTGGTGCTCACTCATACCAAGCATAAGACCACGGACGATCAGAGTTTGGGGTCCTCGGTCAAGGATGACTGTATGTCATTTTTTCATCGCAGGGATGACTTCACGTTCAATGCGATAAAGGAGATCAGCTGCCTGAAGGAAAAGGTTCGTCTCTGGGAGGACCCGTTCATCGAATTTTTTAAGAGATTCATTTTGTTTCAGGAAATCTCCAAGAATAGGACAATTCTTCCAAGAGGATATATTGACTTTTTTTCATTCATTTTCCAGAAGCTTCTTGAGCATCTTGATTTGTGTAGATTTTCCTGACCCATCAGGACCTTCGAATATTACGAGAGAACCAGGTAGAGCATGACAATTAGATATATTTGGGCGCATAAAGAGATTCAAATTAAGAGTTCAAAATAAAGTAAATGCTTTATTTCATAAATTTAGCTTTCATAATGAGGTCACATAAGTTTGACATCATATTTTTTGTAGAAGTATTCGGCTATTTGCTTCACAAAAAGAGGAGTAGTCTTATATACAGGTGCAGTACCATCTATTACGTGCATGCCATTCTGCTCGGCAAGGATATCATATCCTTCTATGACTTTTGTTTGGAATTTTTTGAAACTTTCTATGATATTATCCGAGTAGCGTACATCCATACCAGCCTCATAGTGTTTAAGCGGGTTTCGTCAGATAGCCCTCTGAGCGGCGATATCTACTGAGATGCGGAAATAGAAGGCAAGATCAGGAACAGGGAAGTATGCATCATAAAACGGCTTCAAGTGTTCCATCTTAATACCACGAGCATATCCACGAGCAAGAGCTGTGTACATATATCGATCGCAGAGCACGACCATTCCAGCACGAAGCGCTCAGCGCATTTCTGTGAGATAGCGTTCGATGAAGTCAGATGCATATATTGTATCGAATACTGCTGCAGGCATGTTGAGATCTTTTTTCTTGAGTTGCTTTTGCATCTCATGTATCTTAATGGATGAGTTCCATATGCTATGAACACAAAAAAATCCATTCGATTCGAGGAGATTCTTTGCTATAAGGAGTTGTGTTGATTTACCAGAGCCATCAGATCACTCTACTATTATGAGAGTTCATGGTCGCTCTTCGGTAGAAAAGAATATTTCTTTTCTTGAAGAAGGTGATTTGGAATTCTCGGAAGGAGATAGTGATTTTTTATCAGTAGCCATAAATAGGTGAGAAGAATATACATATAATATAGAAAAATCCTTTCTGTAGTCAAAAGAACTCGTATATTTCGTCTAGCGATTTTTCATAAAAGTGTTCTTGATACATTTTTGTATACAATATTTTATATATCAATCAGGATGAATATCCTTTACTGGTATAGGTTTCATATTATACCCATAAGAGTACTGAGGAATTCTTAAAATATAGTTGATATTACTTATCTAGTTTTTCTTGGAGTGAGTATCATTCGATCCATAATATTACGAGGAGTTTCATTGACATTATAGAGAGATATTATACTTTCTTCTATTTTTTTGAGAATATCTGAGTCTGCAAAATATGATAGCTCCATAAGGATCTCTATGGCAGTATCACGATCTATTTTGTCTTTGTAGAGGTATTTTACGAGCTCAACACTATTTCATTGAGAGTACTCTTTTATCCAAATACGAAGTTCTTCGGGGAGTTTTATTCTACTCTTTCAAGAGAATCCATTAAGTGTACGTGATACTATCGTCTCCAAGAGAGACTCAGGGTTATTTACTATGAGTAGTATGATGGCATATACTGGTGGTTCTTCGAGGATTTTAAGTGTCGCATTCATCGCTTCAGGAGTTGCTTCATCAAAGTCACGAAGGAGGTAGATATGTTTTTTTTCATAGGGTATCTCTGAAATATCCGAGAGCCATCTTCGAATATCTTTTACTGAGAGGTGCTTCTTATCTTCTTTTGTATCCTTCTCATAGAAGGATACTCCTGGAATATTTCCAGATATGCACTCATCAAGTGAAGTGATGTGTAATCAAGAAAATATAGTGACAGCCTCTATGGCACTATCTTCATCGAGTACCATAGGCATAGTCGTGCTATCTGATAGGAGAACTCTTCGTATAAGAGGATGCATGAAGTATATATAAGCTATAAAATAAATCGAATTTCTCAGAGATCTTTATGGTTCTTGATTTCCCTGTATTTTGTCTATAATGAATGTAATTGCAATACTTTTCTCCAAATTTTTTTTTCATGAGACCACGCACTATAGCAATTACTATACTTATAACATTTATTCTTCTCCCCGTAGCTTTATACTGGTATTTTTATAGATCAAAGATTACATCGATGGTATTTGAAAATAGTTGAGATAGCTCTTATATGGTAATATTGAAGGGTTCATTTAAGTATAAATATTTCCCTCTACTTGATCGAGCTTTCACTTATCAGAGTATCTGTAAAAAATCCTGTATATTTTCTCCTATTCCGCCACTTGAATATACTGTTACAATTACGGGTACTGGATATGAGACAATTTCAGATAGTTTAACCTTAGAGGCTTGAGATATCTATAAATATAAAGTTAATCTTGTTCCGAGTCTTTTGCTTATTCCTATTGGAAACTTCTTTGATATAACGAATAAAGATGAGAGTATCGGACAAACTCAATGATGAAAAAAAGTTTTTCTTAAGAGAGATTGACTCAATGATACTGGGCTTTATATCGGAGTTCGTGATTGACCAAATTTTACATTTTCTCTTCCTGTTCGTTCAGCAAGACTCGATGCAAGTAGGGCATACCTTATAGTACGATGAGAAAGATCTGAGCAATATATATTTTCTCTGGATTGACAGCGTAAGATGATTTTTCCATATGAAGAACC
>JAYWFD010000105.1:0-4196 GCA_043778965.1 Candidatus Altimarinota bacterium | reverse complement strand
TCGCCAAGGAGGAGCTCTACCAGACTTCTGGTCATGCGGGGAAATACCTCGAAGATATGTTCTCAGTGTATGGAGGAACGAGTAAAGAGAGCTTCTTCTTGAAGCCCATGAACTGTCCACACCATATGCAGATATTCGCGGACAATCAGTTCTCGTATCGTGATATGCCTGTTCGCTATTTTGAACCCGCGACCGTGTATCGTGACGAGAAGACGGGACAGCTCTCAGGACTCACTCGGGTTCGCTCGATCACGCAGGATGATGGCCATCTTTTCTGTCGTGTGGGTCAGATTAAGGAAGAAGTTTCCGCTATTGTCGATGTGATCAAGCAATTCTATACAACATTTTGATTGATGGAGGGATACTGGGTATCACTCTCGATCCGTGACCCCGAGACGCCAGAGAAATATCTCGGAGGTAATGATGTCTGGGAGATCGCTGAAAAAGCACTCGAAGAAGCTGCTATCGCCAATGGACTCAACTACCGACCGATGCCTGGAGAAGCGGCATTCTATGGACCGAAGCTCGACTTCATGTTTAAGGATGCAATCGGACGTGAGTGGCAACTCGCGACGATCCAGTGTGACTTCAATCAACCCAATCGATTCAAACTCTCCTTCAAAAATGAAAAGTGAGAAGATGAACAACCTGTCGTCATCCATCGTGCGATCTCTGGATCACTCGAACGATTCATGGGAATTATGATCGAACATTTCATGGGTACCTTCCCTCTCTGGCTCGCTCCAGAACAAGTACGTATCATCCCTGTGGGTGAAGCATTCGTCGGATATGCCGATGAAATCTATCGGATCATACGTAAAGCGAATCTTCGCGTCAATCTCGATGACTCATCAGATAGCCTCGGAAAGAAGATCCGCAATGCAGAAACTGAGCATGCGAACTATATCCTCGTCGTAGGAGAGCAAGAGATGACGGCTCGTACTCTCGCGGTCAGGAACTTCAAGACGAAAGAACAATCCAGTGAATGAATCGATGACTTCATCGCTCGAGTATCGGAAGAGATCGAAAAAAAATCCCTCTAAATGAGGGATTGCTCTATAGGCTCACTTGCGGTGTATACTTTTGACTCATCCCATTAAGTACAGGATTGAAGAAATCCGATCCAGGATTTTTAGATTTTTCTAACCTATTTTTTCACTCATCTTCCATGAGAAAGAGAGCAAGTTCAAGCTCTCAAAGAGTATTAGACAATTCGATTCTACGTGCGCGATCTATTTCAGCAACATAGTCCATAGATCACATTTTGGTGAGTAGAGCGATATCATCATCAGATCGTCCTTTGATTGCATTAGAGAAGATTCTGGCATTGAGTAGACTCTGGACTCCAGCTGAAGTAGCATGAAGCGTAGCTAGTATTGGTCATGAATCTTGCTGTAACTGAGTCTCGAGATTATGAGCAAAATTCCTCCAAGCATCACCTGTATATTTTCATGGGAATAGATGAGATCAGAGCTTATCCGCTATGAGTTTTTGATGTTCTTTATGAGTGAGAAGGTCTCAGAAAGTTGGAGAATACATACAATAGATATTAAAAAATATTTATATATAATTAAATATTAAATAAAGTCAATATATTTTCTTTGCAATATTTCGTATTTCGTCGAATATACTTATATGAAAATACTCTATTTTATCCTTATTTTTACTCTCCCCATATACGTCTTCGCACGTACTG
The DNA here is from genome assembly GCA_043778965.1 of Candidatus Altimarinota bacterium. Lineage (GTDB taxonomy): Bacteria > Patescibacteriota > Gracilibacteria > BD1-5 > UBA2023 > JAGOMW01. Next base: position 2,500 of record JAYWFD010000105.1, on the reverse strand, counting down.
TAGAGTCAGATAATTTCATCCTCACAGATGGATATGGTCGCACGACTGCCCAGCTCACCAAATCCTGAGAAGGCACTCCTGCTCTCTTCTTCTATGATGTGAAGTGAGTCCCCCGTATCTCGATCGGACTCTATGGTGATGGCATACCTGGCATCGTACTCAATGACGAAAAAGGCCTCGCTACTGCGCTTCTGCGAATGGTAAATAATCAGTGAGATCCTGTACTCGTACTTAAAGAAAATGGGCAAGATCGTCTCATCATCGATAAAAATGGTACAAAACAATGAGGATCACATTCCGAATATTACTATCTTTTTTTCTGAATACTTGGGGGATTTCTCGGATGAGTCATGAGTTCATATACTCTCGCTCAAATGAATAAGCCTGTAGGAGCTGGAGGAATCATATCATAAGTCATGAAATTTTTATAGGATCTTCTTGGAGTTTCGTTATTTCGAATGCGATAATCATATCTCATCTTCCATGGATACTCTCCGCCTTCCTCATATTTCGAGACTCGCTGACTCTATCGAATCCTTACGGACACTCGTATGAGCTATCGTAGTAAATATCATGAAACATCATGATCGGATCACGTATATAGGCTGTATTTCTATATGACCTCTCATGTGAGTCGGGGCATGAGTACTCGCTGAGAATGCACAAATCTGAATTACTAGTACCGTCATATGATCGATAGGAAGTCTACTGGTATGGCTCCCTTCGTATATTGATAAATATCTGAGATAAATATTGCAAAAATCCCGAAAACTCCTACAAAGGAATATATAAATTTTTTATGATGAAAAAAATCGGTATCTTCGCTCAAGAGCGCTATCATGCGGGAAGGATATTCAATAATCTCTCTCTTGACTATATCCGATCGATAGAATCTGCCTGAGCTTTCGCGATCATGATCCCTATTTTCAGTAGCAATATCGGTCGATATATCGAGCTCTGTGATGCATTCATCTTTTCTGGTGGACCAGATATCGATCCAAGCCTCTATGGAAGAGAGAAGAGTGGTGCACGAGGTATCAGCCCTGAGTATGACAGATATCTTCTTGTGGCGATGAGAGAAGTATTTCTCACGAGAAAACCAATCCTCGGAATATGCAAAGGAATGTAACTCCTCAACATTGCTCACAGTGGAACTCTCACACAAGATATAGATGAAGTCTCCTATCATTTCCAGCCAGAAAGATGATATGAGCATATCGATACCGTAGCGGTGATCGAGTGAGGTTCGTTCCTAAGGAGTATATTCTCTAGCGATACTCTAGCAATCAACTCCATACACCATCAATCTATCGATTCACTCTGAGACGATATCCGCGTGATCGCAAAGAGCGAGTACGACGGTGAGATCGAAGCTATAGAACATCTATCACTTCCACACTACGGAGTCCAGTGGCATCCAGAATACCTAGAAAGCCAGAAAAAGATATTCGAATGGCTCATAAAAATATCATAGCTACCTTTTCTCGATTTCACCATTTCGAAGGGCTATCTCCATCCTTCTCCTGAAGCTCCATACATGGAAGATACATATCGCAGAGATGTGACCATAGGTATTGATAGCGTCTCCTATGATCTCTCATGAAATATCTCGTAGTACTCCTCGTAAGATATTCTTACTGATAGTGATACCGAATATCTCTGCGACGAATTTTCGGACTCGATTCACCGTAGTAAGTACCAATCATTCATCTCACACAATATCATATGCGAAGGGGAATTCTTGGAAATAATGAACAATGTTAGGATTTGGAGAATATTGGACTTTTTGCATAGAGAAAAAATAAAAACACTCCCCTCATTTTTTCTGAGAGGAGTGTTTCGGATAAAAAATTTTATACGTTACAATATTCTCAGATGGAGTATTTCCAGAAGAAGGAGGAGGAGCGAGAAATAATTATACGTTTTCATATTGATGTCCTTATTGGATTGCTGCTGCAGTGTTTCGAATCATGGCTAAAATATCCTTTACCGATTCTGGATAAAATGCTTCATCTTGTCCGGCAGGAAGATGAAGTTCATGAGTAGAAAATTGTACTGTTTTAGGCGTTATTTCATCATCTTTTGTTGCAATGACTTTTGCACTGATATATCAAATAACCATGCTAGAACGAGAAGATTCAAGATGAAAATCTCCAATAGAGATTCATCGACTCATAGCAAGACGGAGTTCATCCATATGAGAACGTGTAGCAGTTTCTGACATAACAAGAAAAATAAGAAATAAAAACCCTCCTTTTTATGGGAGGGAGAGAAAACGTTTTGGATTCACGCTATACTCAAACACCTCCCTGTGACGGAAGAAGAATGAGCACGAGAAGTGAAGAAATTGCTTTCATGAGATGAATATATCAAATAGGAACACAATGTCAAATTAATTGTGTTAAATAAGTATCTACCAGCAGAGCTGGTAGTTTTAGAGAGCAGACCCCTATAAGGGGTCGAGTTAAAGGGAAGTTATTTGGAAGAAAGAAAGATTTGT
>JAYWFD010000104.1:0-4266 GCA_043778965.1 Candidatus Altimarinota bacterium | reverse complement strand
CTATTTGAGCTGATACTTGTACCAGCAACATTGTATGCGAGGATTCCATAGCTTCATGTTCATGAGATTCATGAGCCGACTCAGGAAATCGTATTTTGCGTAACTGTAGAGGTGACGGTAGCTCCAGAAAGAGAGGAATCATTTTTTACAGCAGCACAGAAAGTTCAGCCTGTACTACAGCTATTCGTGATGAGATTTTGTGTCACATTTGTATCTTGTCCATATATGATAGCATTTTGCGCTATATCGGTAAAAATATTTTGACCAACGGTAACAGGAAGTGCACTACTTATAGTGAGAGCATCCTGGGAAATCGTAGCGAAACTATTTCCTGTAATTCCTACCTCACTTGTATTGACACTCATACCATAATCACATCCTGAGAAAGTATTTGACGTGACAGTAGATCCGGTTGTATTTGTAATATTTAAACAGATTCCACTTCCATTAGTGATAGCATTATTGGTGAAGTTGATAGTATTTGACCCACTGACAGCTATAGAGGCTCATACTACTGGTGTTATAAGCTTGAGGCTATCAATATCCACTTTTGAAGAGCTTGTGATATTGATACCATCGATACTTGGCCTATTCGCACCGCAAGATACACCATAGCTATTTATTGTTATAGGAAGCCCTACGCCACCATTTGTATTATTGATAGCTAATACTTCGTTCCATGTTTGCGTACAGAGAAACGATACAGTATCACCTTGTAGGAGTGAAGTACCATTAACCTTCGCGATGGTCTGCCATGCAGTACCTGGAGTGAGTCCATCACTCAGATCGCTTCCTCCAGTAGCATCTACATAGTATTGTGTAGAATCTGCAAAAACAAATTGCAATGTGGGTGCTATATTATTCGTAAGAAAAAGTACGAGTAATATCTGAGAAATAAAACGGAATTTTGTATTTTGGTATGACATACAAAGTTGTATAAAAAAATATGATCCTTATTATTAGATCATATTTGTAGAAATTATGCAAATTTTAGAGTTTTTTATATGGATAGCCTCAGAGTTTTATCCAAAATCACTCTCACTTGTCGTCGTAAGGCCATAAAGAACATAATCTGAAGGAGTAAGCGTAGTACTATCTATACCAGCTTTCTTGCATGCCAGAGCAAAAAATTGTCATGGGGAAGTATCGATATGCACCATATGCGGAAGTATAACTGAGAGGATTCAGAGATTTTGTGAAAGAAGCATGAGTCACTCATGGCTCGTATCGAGCTCTGCTATATCACGTAGTACTCGTCGATTCTCAGGACGGAAACGATCGGTACGGATATGGATATCTGGAAGCTTCGCTATATCTTGGATCTCAAGAGTGAATCTTGGATCTTTTAAGCAGAGAAGAGTATTGTCTATGCATTCGAAGAGGCTATTTTCTTTCTTACAAGCGATACGTCCACTCGATGCTATGACACGACCTTCATGGTAGAGTGTGACAAATACTGCATCTTTCATAGTCGTATATTGCGTAGCATCTGAAGGGAAATCAGAAAGTGTAATTATACGTTTCTCTCGGAGATAGGTATCAAGAGTTTTTCTTACAAGATCATACATAAATGATATTTATTTACGGAAATTAACGAGCTTTTCTACTGCTTGCGCCTCTATATCACGTTCATCATTTTCTATCTGAGAAAAAATATTTCCAATAGGATCAGATCATGATGCCTGATATACGATATAGTATATCCATGAGATAAGAGAAGAGATAGTTCCTGAAAGTGTATATGTGAGTATAGTAAGTCCAAGAAGTAGGAACAAAGCACGAGAAGAGCTTGATTGCGTAAATTGTGTTTGGACTAAGACTACTATACTCGCAGTAGCGACGAGAGCTATGGTACTTGCATAAAATGTCAGAAGGGAATATCGATATTGCGATATAAGTCCGATCAGGAGAGTAAGAGAGAAGTTATTGAGTATCACATGGGCAGAGAACGCTATGAGTATCGTAGGAGTCTCCGTCGATATGCCAGACATGATGATGTATATGGGAGTGAAGAGCACATAGAGGACTGTCGACATCCATGTAATCTGAGAGATCGTCGTCCGTCCTCGTATATAGATATGCGGGAATATATAACTGATGAGTGTATAGTAGAGGATATTCCCCACCGTCAGAGCGATAAAGGTTATAAAAACAAGGAGTAGTGGTGATGCTCCGCTTTCGAGGGAGAATTTGCCTATGGCGAAGTATGCAAGCAGTATAACGATGACTCAGGCAATGACTCACGTAATAAGTGCGGAAAGGAATACCATGAAAAGACCGATAGTATCGTATTTCGGTGGACCCAGAAGCTCCTCTGTCGTGAGATTATCGATGTTTTCTGTAATAGTAGACATAAGAGAAGAGTATGAGGAATGCTCATGTAGATATGAGTATATCCGCAAGATTCAAAATGGCAAAATATTTCACTGCTATGAAGTCTACTACATGTCCGACGAATATGCGCTCATACGTATGAGCAATTGCTCCTGCAAATATAGCGACATAAGCGGTATCGAGAAGGCGAGAGTTTTTCGGGTATTCCTCTTTTATATAGAGAAGGATCAAGAACAACAGTATAAGAACTGTGATAATCTTAAGTGGTATCCCTTCTATGGGGAGAGAAAATGCTATGCCATAATTGCGAGAGAGTTCTAGAGAAAAAAAACTTGATATCCTGAGAGTATTTTGTTCACAATATTCTGGAGTTGCAGCACTATTGAGCTCAGGATTGATACATATCTCCTTCCAGGATCCGAAGACGGTATCTTCGATAAACATCTTCGATCCAAGATCGAGAAATACCAGAAACAAGATAGAAGTAATTATTACGATTTTTCGCATTAGAGAAATTTATTAATAATAGTGTACATCACTCCTGCGATAATCATGGTAAGCACGGTTCACCAAACTGTATCGAGCACCACCATATTCCAGCTCCATCACTTCATGACACTCATAGATGTGAGCTCATATGTCATATATGCTCAGAATCCGAAGAGAGCAGATTTCTGCAGTATCTGGAGGAGCGAAGACTTCATCTCTACTCATGGGATGATCACGAGTAAGAGAAGTACGAGGATATACAGCAGATAGAATGCTATCGCCGCCACGAAGTTCATATCGGTATTCAAGTAAGTGGGTATATACTTCTTAAATGTAGGAAGTATGATGAACCATATCATGATACCATCGAGCACAAGAAGAGTGAGAATTCACGAGATGTAGGAGAAGATGTAGGGAAGCATTTTAAAAGATAAGATTATAAATTTTGAGCTTTTGTCTCCGACTGAATCCATTCTTCATAGCTCGTATTCGCTTCGACGGTCGCAAGCTTGATGATACAAGGAACTTCATATTTATGAGATGACTCTATATTTGATTTCACTGCTTCATAGTTCTCACTACTTGTTTTATAGATCGTCATAATTTCTTCAGTTTTATTCAGCCTTCATTCCCACCAATACATACTCTCCATGGGAAAGAAGTTCGCACAGGCAATCAGATGGGTATTCAGAAGATCTGCTGTTATACGGATAGCTTCTGGCTTGGATGGATGTGTGACATAAAGAAGAAGGAAAGACATATGATATGATTATTAAGGATATTCTACACTTTTAGGCTGATATTTCCCGAATGAGTCTTTCTTTTTGTGCCTTCTTTACTTGCATCCAGTCTCCATTATTTGATCCATCAGTATTGAGTCGTTCAGAAAATTTCGTCCAGCATCGATCAAATACTTTTTCTTTCGAGATTTTCCCTTCGAGTTCGAGATTTTCGAGGAGGCACATATAATCCCAAAATATATCTCAGAGTTCATCTTCGAGAAATACTTGATTTCATGACTTGAGCTCATCTTTCATTTCTATCATTTCGCTCTCGATTCACTCGACGAATGTCTCACTTCCATGAAAGAAATCATTATCTCCATGTTGGATAAGATACGGAATTCTCGCTTCGGAAAGAGTGATGATTTTTTGGATATGAGGAATCATAATTTTTTACAGAAACACCCTTTTTGCCTTCTTCTTTCCCATTTCAACTAAATTCCCTTCAGATCATTCTAAAAGTGCTACGGGGGATGTCGGTCAATGAATGTATTCATTATCAATTGCAATGGTTTTTCAATTTATACGTATACTTTTACCAATTAGGGCATTTTTCACATCAGGGGTAGTATTACAGAATCAAATACTCTTAATCAAGTCAGAAATCATAATCCATCTTCATCACGTTAGTAGTTTTGGATCAATTTTGTGTACTTCAATA
>JAYWFD010000103.1:0-4295 GCA_043778965.1 Candidatus Altimarinota bacterium | reverse complement strand
GGCGCCTCTCAGTATCTACTCGTACAGTAGACCGTCATATCTCTGCTGGTCGTATCCGTACGAAGCGTATCGGAAAGAAAATGTTTCTCCATGAGGAAGATGTGGAATTGATACGTACGACTGATCCTGATAGGACGGATGAAGAGTATATCATCATCGATGACTCATCAAAGGAAGAACATGAGATTGTCTCACGCGAGAAGATTCGAGAGGTATCAGCTGTACCATATACAGAGTGACCGAACTATATTGCTCTGTATGAGACGGCGCAGAAAACTATAGGAAAAAAAGATGAGATTATCCAAGATCTTGCCTATAGACTCGGAAAGACTGAGACGGAACTTCGAAACTCCATCCCCCTGAGTGAGTATAAAAAAACGACATTTCTTCTCGAAAGTGCGAAAGCAAAAACAGATTCCGATGCAATCGTCCTTTCTGAGAAAATTGATATCCTCGAAAAAGATATCACTAAGAAAAATTCTGCGATTCTTGGCCTTGCGATACTTTTTGTTCTGGTGCTTGCTTTTTCTGTAGTATTTTTTCTTTACACACAATTCGTCTAAAATATGCAAAAATATCATATACCAAAGCGTATCCTTCTGAAGCTTTCCTGAGAAGCTCTTCAGTGAGAACAGTGATATGGGATCGATCCAAAGTTTCTTTCTTTTCTTGCGAAAAAGATAGTTCATCTTGTCAAAGTACAAAAGCTTGAAATAGTTATTGTTGTTTGAGGGGGAAATATATTTCGAGGTATAGAGCTTGAAGAGTGAGGATTTGACCGTGTTACAGGGGATTATATGGGGATGATGGGGACGATCATCAATGGTCTCGCTGTGGGAGAAGCGATAGAGGATGAATGAGTGGATGTTCGAGTGACAAGTGCCATACCAACCCAACGAGTCGCAGAAGATTTTATTCGTCGTAGAGCTCTTAGACACATAGAGAAGGGAAGAGTAGTTATATGCGTTGGTGGTACAGGGAATCCATATTTTTCCACTGACTCATGTGCAGTTTTGAGAGCTTTAGAACTTCACTGTGATGTCGTCGTAAAGGCGACAAAAGTCGATGGCATCTACGATAAAGACCCAAAAAAATATGCAGATGCTATAAGACATGACTCGCTTCATCTTCATGAAGTTATCCAAAAAGATATACGAGTCATGGATCAAGCGGCGATAGCTCTTGCTCATGATGAAGGTATGCCCATATATGTTTGTAAGATTGAGGATATTGATCAAATATGTAGCAATGATATCATAGGAACTTTTGTTCATGCGAAGAAGGCTTAATGACAAAAAAGAGGTTCAAATTCATTTGAACCTCTTTTTTGGTTTTGCAGTACAGGATCCTTAAAGAGCTTTTGTAACAGTATAGGTTTTTTTCTTATGTTGCTCAGTGCCATCGCTATAGATTACTGTTAGTACTATAGTATATGTTCCGGGATTTTCGTATACATGGGATGTTGTATATCCGCGTGATACAGGCGTATTATCGCCAAAGTTCCATATATATTCCTCTACTTGCCCAGTAGTTCCATCGGCTTCAAAGTCTATAGGGTTCGCTATAATTCATGGTGATATACTCGGAGAAAAATCTATAGTTCTTACTTGATTTTTGAGAACGATGGTTCTCTTAAGAGAAGTTTTTTCCCCATTTTCTGATACTATTGTGAGAGTTATTGTTTTTTCTCCTGCGGTATTATATGTATATTGTTGTATAGAGTCTCATTCTGCAGGAGTACGTTTTTCTCAGAAATCAAAAATGAACTTCTTAATCTCGCCTTCTTCAGATTCTGAGAGAGAAGCGTCTATGGTTGCAAGAGTAGGAACATAATCAGAGGTTGTCGTTATACTCATGCGCGGCATAAGACTGCGTCTTTCTATATCTACGACGACAGTTTCTTTGAGAGTTTCTTCGACATCTTTTTCTCCTGGTACACTTTTCTTAAAGGTATAGATCGCTTCTATAGTATATCGAAGAGGTTGGTTGAATTCGATAGATATTTTTTCTCCACGACGTATGTCATCATCATTTTTTCCATTAGATATCTTCCAGAGTACTTCCTTGAGTGAATATCCAGGATTTCCAGAAACGATATCTCTTGCATCAAATGTGAGACTTTCTGGAGGTATGATAGCATTCTTTAGGATATATGCCTTCAGGCTATTATCATATGTTGAGGTATCATTCATCAGATTTCAGGCATCATTGAGGACTTTTATTGATTTTAGAATAGTGAGTGGTTCATTTGAGACGACTTCCGTTTCAAATGAGTATTTCTCACCGCTCGCCATTTCTATAGTAGCCTTGAGATTTTTCCTTCCATAGCTCGTAAAACTATAGTTACAAGTTTCAGAATTTCCTCTACAGATTATATTTTGATTATCAAGTAGCCATTCTATATTTACTATTCCATTTTGATTGAGGGTGACTCATGAAAGTGAAAAACGGAAAGTTTTTTTATCATTTGTATCTTGTATCGCAAGGATAGATCAGTCTACTGATTTACTATTTTTTATCTCAAGGAGAAAGAGTCGATCACAACCAGTTCCGTCAAATATTTTGAGACAAAGTCACTGAGGTATAGGGGTCACTATTTCTGTAATAGTACTCTCATTTACTTCTTTTCCACTGGATTCAAATATCCATTTTGGATTTCAGAGCTTCTTTAATCCCGTTGCATCAAGGGTTATGATTTTTTGTCCACGACTATTTTCTTGATTCTTTATGCTGATGAGTCATCGTACTTCTATGCTCGGAAGTATCATAGGTATATTCTCTACTGTTCCATCACGCGAGCGGACAGTATACGATCATACGATATTATATGCTTTAATTTTAGAAAATTTACATATAGTGCTTTGTTCGGTTGCAGGATTTTCTCCACGAATTATATCGGTACCATTACTACATTCGGCTTCATCAAAATTCATAGTAAATCACTCTATTGTGTAGAGATTATTTTTTGTGAGGAGTTCAGCATTCCTTCTTATATCGAAAAATATATCTATAGGTCAGATGATATTTGCAGTATCGTATATGCGAGATGCTTCCTTAAATTTGTTATTTACATAGAGATTCTGATCATAAATAAGTATAGTTCCATCAGGATTGCTATAGTCAGTAGCTCCAACTTTGGTAAAAAGAAATGCCCAAAATGCCAATATAGAAAAAAGTATGATTCCCACTATTGCAGCAGTAAGCCATGAAAGAAGTCTTTTTCTTTTGAGTTCTTTCGGTACCCAAAATGCACGGAAAAGACTCACTATCCATACTATCGAGGTGATCATCATGACAAACCCGAAACTTCCATTGATAAGTTTTCTCAAAAGGTTTTGTACGTCATTTGGATCAATTCCAATTGTTTTCGTAAAAAATATTGCTTGATCAGGATTGAAGGCGATGTATGCGAGAAAGCTTCCAAAAAATATGATCGATATAAATAGGAGAGATCCTATAAGTCTTAGGAATAGTCATATCGAAATAGGCTCTCTTCGACTTTTAGGAGTATCTTCTTTATGTGAGGATTCTCACGTATTCGACACTCATTCTATCGAAATAGATGCCTTCTTCTGAGAGGCTTTTAGGATATCAGCAAGAAGAGAGTTATGCTCTTTTTTTTCTCCTTCAGGAGGAGTGCTAGGTGTATCACTCATAGAAAAATGAAAAACAAATATATATCTAGTATATAGTAAATCCATCTTTCAGTCAAACAAAAAATCCCCTATACAATGAGAGGATTTTTTTACTTACTTGAGCCAATCTGGTATATCATGATTACTGTTTGTGAGTCATGGCGAAGACTTTTTTTTCGGTTCAGATTTTAGAACTTCTTTTATAAGTGAGGGTTTTTCCGTTTTTCGATGTTTTTTTGGTGTTGATTTTTGTTTTTCTTCTTTTTGTCATCATTCTGAAGACTCTGCGTCATCGATAGAGTTTTTAAGCCAATCGGGAAGTTCTGTATCAGGCGATGGAGTAGGAATTATAGGCGTATCAGAAAATATCACATCTTGGTCTAGAGAAGATTCAGAAGATTTTTCATCTACTGGAGTACTTGGCTTGAGCCATTCAGGTATGAAATCTTGATCTTTAGAATTACTCGTATCTTGGTTTATAATTATACTACTAGACTCTACTCGTACCTCTGGAGAAGTGGCTAATTCTGTATCAGTAGTTTCTATGATGATGGATTCTTCTTTAGTCGAGAAAGGATCTCTATCTGAGATAGTATCTTCAGCAGGTATGAGAGGATCATCACTCGGTTCAGGAAGTGAAATTTCATGATTCTCTGAGGG
>JAYWFD010000102.1:0-11331 GCA_043778965.1 Candidatus Altimarinota bacterium | reverse complement strand
CATCACTCTGCTGCATGAGCACCAAAAAAAAGTGACCTCAAGCCATAGGAAGATCAAAGGGTGGATTTACTACCAAAATTCATATGATTGCCTGAGATCCTGATCATGGAATGATATTTTCCCTATCTCCTGGTAACGAGAGTGATTTCAAAGCAGGAATGAGGCTGATTCAAGAAAGTACTTTTCCAAGCTCAGTAGAGTATATAGCAATGGATAAGTGATATTCTTTCTACCAAACATTTGATGTTTGTTCACAGAAAAATCTTATTGCTGTGGTTCCACCAAAGAAGAATTTTAAACATCCATGGCTCTATGATAAGAATATCTATCTCTACAGAAATGAGATAGAGCGATTCTTTAATCGTATAAAGAATTTTAGAAGGGTTGCCACGAGATACGATAAGCTGGATGTGATGTTTTGATCTTTTGTCCTCTTCTGAATGATAGCACTTTTATTGAGAGCTTTATGTTAACACTGCCTAATCTTCATATATTTCTGGATCTTTTACGGTATAATGTTTTGGATCACGATAAAAGGCAAGTCCATAGGATATCTCTCCCCAATTTTCCTTAGTTGCACGATATGGCATGTCATTGTGTGAAAAATCACTCACTTGTTTTCCGGTCATATCAGAGAATCGGTTCACTACCCTATCTACCTCAGCGAGCTCTGAGGATCGAAACATATCCATATCAGGAAGTGTCTTCTGGAGTATTTTGATCTGAGAATATCCGAAGAACTCTCACTCGATCATCTGTATATGTCCATCCTCTTGCATCTCCCTGAGAATCGTATCCATATCACTCGGAACCGGTCACATCGGGAGCTTGCGGTATATAGTATTCGTGATAGACTCACCATGTTTCTCGTAGTAGTCAAAATCAGAGAAGTAGAGGAGTTTATTGAGAAGGATTTTTCCCATATTTGGCTTTTGTCCGCATCTCCCGATGATATAGAGGATGAGGTGCTTGAGTTTCTGATTTGGATCATCGAGTCGCTCTTTCTGAGCTGTGGGCTGAGATGCAGTGAAAAACTCCGAAGTCGGTATCTCGAAAATATCAGAGAGTCTCTGTATCTCATCTGCCTTGAGCTGACGCTCTCCAAGCTCTATCTGGGAAAGTGTTGGACGAGATATACTCATCAATCAAGCGAGTTCTTCTTGGGACATATTATTCTCTATACGAAGTTTTTTGATTTTTTCATGGATCATACATGGTTTGGTTATATGATAGATATGAGCAGTATATCAGATATATTACAGAAATCAATAAAAATTGATAGAAAAGTTTACAAATTGAGGAGTTCGATGAGATTTTGCTCGATGTGAGACTCTGAGGGAGGCATAAAAATTATGATTTGAGTTGTTTGATATCTTTTTCGAGCTCACTGACGCTCTCGATTTTTTCCCCGTTTTTTCTTTCTATCTGGAGCTTCTCATATTCTTTTTCTGCCTTTGCTACCGCGAGATCGTGTGATATTTTCCCATAGTGAGTGAGTATCTCCTTTCCATTCATCTGGAGGATCATATCGAGTCGAGAGATCCAATCGAGCATTGTCATCGGAGTCTGGGATTGTGCCATACTCTCGGCGAATGCGAGATATTGCTCGACGAGGAGTCCGAGCGTCTTCATCTCATCTTCATTCAAGTAGTTTTTTGCTACGCTCACATCTTTTTTCGTTATCTCTTTCGATCCCTTCTTGTCGTATGATTGCATCCCGAGCAATGGCAGCGAGATATCTACCCGACTATGTACGAGCTCAGCAGCGGTCTGATGACTGATTGCCCAGAGGAGTTTGTTCTGTACGAGCCTGAAAAACTCGATCGTCCGCTCATCTCCCGGATCATAGTCAATACTCGTCGTATATATATCTTTGATCTTCTGATAAAAAAGTCTCTCCGAAAGTCTGATCTCTCTGAGTCTGGATTGCAACTTATCAAAATACTCAGTCGGTTTCCCTGATTTCAATTTTGCTTCATCAAGAGAGAATCCTTGTATAAGATACTCCTTGAGTCTGCTGCTTGCCCAAGTGCGAAAAGCTATGCCTTGCTGGGATCTCACCCTATATCCCACTGCGAGAATCATATCCAGATTGTAGTGATTTGGAGCTTTTTGCTGAAATTCGGAAATTCCGAATTTGTGCACTGTTTCAGTTTCCGAGAGCTCTCCCTCAAGATAAATATTTTTGATATGTTCATTGATCGTGGATTTGGCCTTGCCAAAAAGAAGGGCTATCTGTTCTTGCGAGAGCCACATACTCTCATCTTGCATGAGGGCATTGACTCGGATCTGTCCATCGTCGGACTGATAGATGATGATCTGGTTGGATGGAGGCATGGGGTGGGGATTAGGGGAGATCTTGCTTGTGATGGGATTCGGAGAGAAGTATAGAATGTAAGGTTAGTATTTATCTTCACTATACTTTTGTTAATAAAAACGATATCTTCTCTATTAACGGAAGAAAATTACTGAACTTATCCGTATTACTTTCCAGCTTGATTTTCTCTAAAAAAGCATTCTTATTTCCATCATCGAATCTTGTAATTTCCTCTCCTGTAATAATTCCATTTGTTTTTACAGGTGGAACTCTAGTAACTACATCTTCAGTAAAAAGGCCTTCAGGAAATAAATTTTCAATCCCCCTTTGACATAGAGAATTTAGACTATTCTTTTCAAAACAAAATTTAAAAACATATTCAGAATCTGTTTTTGAACTAATCTTAGCTGTAGCATCACAATCCCAAATAAAAAGCACCTTCTTTTTGATATCTGCCTTTTTAATAAACTCAAAGAAGCCACATAAGTCTGCATCACCACTCCCAGAGTCATGTTCGTAAAATTGCACTTTTCAGAATAGTGTATTATCCAATAATTCAATAGCTTTTTTTATGTGTTGTTGATTCTTTCATTCGGAAATAATAGTTAAATCCTTTTTGAAAAGTGCATCAAATAATTTTAATCACTTTTCAATGGTCATATACCCTTCGCTTAAGATATCAATGGCTTCATTCTTTGACATTTTTATTATCTTTCCTGGATTTTTACCTTTTTGTATTTGAAATAAAGATGATTCATCGATTAAAGCGACTGTTGTTGGAGAGTGGGTTGCAAGTATTACCTTGCATCCATTTTTTATAAAAACATTTCTGATAACAGCTAACAGACTTTGAATCATCGATGGATGCAAAGATGCATCCACTTCATCTAAAAGCAATACTCTCGGAAAATTGGTTTTGGTATCTTGATATACGGTCATAGCCAGAGAACAAAGTATTTTCTCTCCAGAAGATAAGTCTTCAAAATCTATTTCCTGTTCATCTATACTTAATTTAACCTGAAATGAAACAGATTGGCTTCCTATTAGGTCTGCCGCATTAAATTCAGGAAAACTTATTAGATGAGGAAGACTAAATTCTTTAAACATGTTATTAATAAAATTCCATGGTGCTTTCTTTTTTCTTTCTTCAATTTCTTTTTTCTTTAATCATTCTCCTCCTTGTTCTTTTGTTAATGATGAGGTTATAAGTCTTTTCTGAAAATCAATAAAAATCTCACTTAGACTTTCCAGAAGTTCATAATCATCTGGATTATAATTTGAATACTTCATAAACTCCTTTTCACTAATTTTAGAAGCAAATTTTCCAGATTCGAAAATGGCAGTTTTTAATAATTTCCTGATTTTAGGGTTACCATTAGTTCGCTGGACAATACGATCAATTATATATTTAACATAATCTGTATAAGTTTGATTTTCAATAGTCTGACTATAGGGAAAATCTATATCACTAACTATGCTCTTAATTTGATCGTCATAAGATCCAAATGTACCAATATCATTTTTAAGTATTTGCCATGCTTGCATTTTTTCATCATCAATGTTTCTTGGACTTATAGGTTTCTGGTTCTTAATAAGAAAACTTTGAAAATTAAAATATGATATTTGATCTGAGAGAATATCGTCAATTTGAACTCTACCTTCCTTGATTGCGGATAATAAATGTGTTTTTCCAGAACCATTCTTTCAGGTGAAAACAGAAAAATCCTCTAATTGTACTTCGGAGAAGTTATCAATAGATTTATGTTTTGATAAAAATTTCAATTGCATTGTGACTTATATGGTTAATTTTATATTAAAATAGTTTAAGGACTCAATCATCTGATTCAATTACACTAATTTCTGAAAAAATAATCATTGGTTTCTTTTCTTTAAATCATCACTTTTTATCAGTTCTATCAACAATTCATTTGATGACTACAGGAGGGAAAAAATGTCCATCTTCTCTAGATATTATTTGTTCCTTGAATGTAGCAATATTTCAACTCATTGGTTTACATGTCAAAATATGTTTTTGGTACTGTAAGCCAATTGTATTAGTTTTTTCATTTCAACGAGTAATTTCTCCTTCAAGTTCAACATATTTTCAATGCTCCAGTTCTGGAAATAGAATATCATCTTCGGATTCATAATAAAAAATATCACGATCTCCTGAATTTATCGATACTTCTAATTTATCTCCAGTTTCTTGGAAAAATCCAACCGTAAATTCTCTATTTTCCTCGATTATATAAGCATTTTTAGATAATATTTTTTCAGGACATTTGCTATATTCTTCAAGATATTTCCTAGGTACTTTAAGCCTTTCTCATAAATCATTTAAAATAACAACATAATCTTCATCTCATATTTTTCTTAATTCAGCATTTTCAAATTTTTTGATCCCCATTCTTCCTAAATGCGAAGCTATTTTTATAATCCACTGAATGATTAAAATGGATCATTTTGCAATTTTCATAAGATCTTTTACTGGTCAGGTCTCAAGAAGTCCATCACTTCAGGCTTTTACAGCAATAGAGCCAACATATCAAGTAAAAAAAGCACCTCATCATGTAAGGGCTATCCATCATTGTATAGTATCAGGAATTAGAGCCTCCCAAGATCATTTTTTGATTCTTACAGGTATCTCTAATTCATACTGTTGCAAAGTAGGATATTCTCTAATCATAAAATATCTCATAAGTTGATCTATTCATAGAAGTGCTTCTGCTGATTTTCTAGCATCCATAATTCAGTCTTCGACAAGAGATCAGTGGTATTTAAAGTATCAGATATATTTTTCTAGATTTTCCATAAATGATTTTTTAAAAATTAAACCTCCACCCTTACCTCCCCTCTCATCAATCTCGGCAACAACTCATCACGAGTTTTGAAATTAAGATTATTCACTAAACTACCTTACCGTTTATATAGTTTAAAACAATATTTTCTAAAACAGGTCGTCCCAGTTCAAAGAACTCAAATTGTTCGAAAAGTGGCTTTGTGAATTTTTCAACTACATTCGCCATATTTGATTCAATCTCCTCAAGTGTCGTCAATATCGTAGTGGATACCTCATCCGTTTCAATCTTATTTTCAGAAAAAAGGGAACGATTGGAAGATTCTGCTGATAATGTTCTTCATTTGAGTCCACCATATCTAATAGTTACTTGAATTTGAGAATTCACGGGGATTTTAAAACCAGAATATAAATTTTTAATATACATGAAAACCTCCGTCGTTCGGACGATTCGAGTATCAAAAAAAATCTCATTTGGTCTTCGGCTATCTTCAAATATGTTTTTCTTTAAATAAAATGCTCCTCCACTATGAATAGCCCAGTAATCATAAGTTATACGTCATTTCGATCAGTCAGATCACTCCTCATTGATAGAAACTTCGGCATGTATTCAATCAGCATCAGGCTTTGGTGCAAATTCATCACGGTTTTCTAGATGGACAGCTATTGGCCATCCAAAGGTGTGAATTTGTGATCCTTTGGAAATTTCTTTTAAGTCTTTTCTAGAAATATTTATCTCCTGAGTTAGCGGCTGTATTTCTACTTCCATAAAAGTCCCTACCCCTAGTTTTTTTAATTCAATTGAAGAAGTTTCTTTATTTGACTGAAACCATGAAGTAAAATTTGTATTTGTTATGGTGCTTAGGCTAGATTCTGCTTTTCGATTAATTATATCAAATTCTTTTGATTGATCTTCTGATGAATTTAAGCCTTTCTTCTTTACAAGACTCCATAGCTTTTCACATCAATTCATTATTTCTGATACTGCACTTGTCAGCTCATGACTCTCACCCTCCGATCACTTCTTATATAAATATTTATGATTTTGTACTGCCCAAGCATCAGCCATAATTGTTCTAATCTGTATCTCACTGGAAATTTGATAGGTTTTCTTATCATTTTGGATATTTTTTGTAAACGTTAAATGAGTTGCTCTATAAGGGTACTCACTGTATTTTCCTCAAATTTGTTTTAAAGAAACATTACCATAGATTTGTCTCAGTTCTCATTCAAGAAGAATAGATAGATTTTCCACATCATCTTCGCAATGACAAGTAACTCTCACACCCGAAATATCACTGATGGCTAATAAATTTGGAAGTTTCTTATATCGTCCAGCATCATAATTCAGTCGAATCGATTCCTCACTCTTTATTCCATTCCTTTTGTAAATATTTGAAATATCAATTTTTCCAATATTTTTTTCAATTAAGCCATTGATAAATAATTCAACTTCGTCTTGAAAAGTTTCAAAATCTGCCTTATATTTTGTATAGTCTGATTCCCAATTTTGGTCCATATAATATTAGGTTAAAAAACTAAATCTCTACCATCACCTCCCCACTCATCAACCTCGGTAATAACTCATCACGAGTTTTAATGAGAGATTGAATTTGTTCAAGATTTGATCTTAGTTTACCAAAAAATGGTTGAATTATTCAATTAAATTCTCATAGGATATCTTGTGTCGGAATCACTACAGGAATAGAATTCATATTTGTTTGATTTATCTTGAGTTGTACTGCTCAATTTACAAAAGGTGCAATATCTGTTCTATCAAGAATAATCTTTATTAATTCAGTTGAAAATCAATTCTTTCCCTGCAATACATGAGCATGATTATTCTTTTTGAGTCAAAGTTTTCAATTACTTCCCCCAATTTCCCCACTCTCCATCCCTCTGGCAACTCCTCTGGACTCTCGATCGAATACTTTCCAAACCATTCTTGGAATATCGTCTGTGCCGTGTTCTCAAGTGTATGATTTTGTTCTCTCAGAAGCTCGATCTTCGCATCGAATGAAGAGAGTATATCAGCGATGGCTCGTTGTTCAGGGATGGGTGGGAGGAGGATATTTTTCGCGTAAGCATTATCTCTATTTAATCCTGGAACAGCTGAATCTGAGTTCATTTTATCTAGTCAAAGATTGAGTAGAAGATTGTATAGAAAATCTATATCACATGAAGTGTCTTCTTGTGTGATATAGTAGACTGTATCAATAGGATAGAATGGGACTTCGGACTTATGTATTTTTCATACAGTTCATTTTCTTCAAATGATAAGTCATCTTGTTTTTACGAGTGCTTCATTATGCCATCATGTAATACCACTAGATCCGTATACTGGTACTTCTCATACAGTTCTTGATTCAGCTATGAGTCATTTTCAGTAATTCAAAATAGCAACTTCCCCTAAAGTCCTCTCTCTCCATCATTCGGGTATGTTCAGGTCTGTGTGAGTGGTCATGGATTATTGTTTATCTGGTAGTATGCTCGCTATCTCTCGATCAAAGTCTGAGAGGTAGTTCTGATCTTGGATAGGTTTGTATCGCTCGTATTCTCCGAGTGCCAGCTCTCTCGCTACCTCTTGGGATATACGCCCTGCATCCGTGAGGATCTTGTGTTCGTTGAACTGGAGGAAAGCGTCCATCTTCTCACTCCAATCCCGCATACTCATGATCTTGCCTCTGGCAGCTTGCATCTCGGCATAGTCGAGGTACATATTCCCGATACGATTGAGGTGAGTGAGCTCCTCTTTGTTCAGGTAGTTCTTGGCGATAGTCACATCACTGGGCATGATTTTTCACTCTGGGGATCGTTTCCAGCTTGTGAGCCCCATATTTTCTGAGTCGCTCTTTGCTCGTAGTGCGACGATCTCCGCTGCTGTGTGTCCTGTGATGGCGAAGTGGAGCTTGTTCTGTACGGTTGCAAAAAATGACTTCGTCTCACTCGCCTGTGATGAATAGTCAAATGCAGTCGCGTATATATCGGTAATCTTCTGGTAGATCATCCGCTCACTGGTACGAATATCCTTGATCTCTTCATAGAGCTCATCGAAATACCTGGTACTAAATCGAGAACCATACTTCATTCGATCGCTATCGAGGACATATCACTTGTGTATATAGCTCTTGAGTATCTCCGTTGCCCAGCTACGGAACTCTCGACCACGATCGCTATTTACACGATACCCTACAGCTATGATAGCTTCGAGACTATATATTTTCTTCGTTCTTCGTACTTGTCTCGATCCTTCTTGTTGAACTTCCGAGGAATCCTCGGAAGTTGTATTTTTGTCGAGCTCATTCTCTGTGTATATATTTTTGAGATGGAGGGCGATATTATCTATAGAACATCCAAAAAGTTCTGCCATAGCATCTTGATTGAGCCAGATATTTTCTTCTCCATACATCACTTCTATATGGATATTTCCATCTTGTGACTGGAAGAATACGATCTGATTATCGGGAAGCTTTTTGAGAGCTGTTGATATATCTTTTTTCATAGAGATTTTTTATAAAAATAGCGATTGACAAGTGTTTCCACTTTGGAAAGAGCTCAATCTAGATTTCAAATCCGATCTTCGCAAGTTATAGCCTGATCTCTTCATCGAGGAGCTTCTCTTGTCGCATCTGTTCTCCGAGCTTGGTCGTGAGCTCTCGCATCTTGTCTGCAAATGGGATACCATCATCGATCGCATCGGTGATACCGACATATCGTCCAGGGGTGAGGACATATCCATGCTTTTCTATTTCTGAGAGTTTGGCTGATTTGCAGTATCATTTCTGATCTTCATAATCTCCACCTTTTCTCCAGTTATGATAGGTCGAACTGATTGTATCCATATCTGCGTCTGTGAAATCACGATGGACTCGGTCCCGGAGGAATCCCATCTCAGATGCATCGATAAAAAGTGTCTCTCATCGTCTCAGAATACGCTCTCGGCGGAGAAACCATATACACGCAGGAATACCAGTATTATAGAAGAGTTGCTTCGGAAGAGCAACGATACATTCGACGAGATCTGCTTCGATAAGTTTCCTTCGAATTTCTCCTTCACCTGAAGTATTGGATGAGAGCGAGCCATTGGCCAGGACGGTTGCTACGATGCCACCTGGAGCGGTATGGTAGAGCATATGTTGGATCCATCCGAAGTTCGCATTTCCAGAAGGTGGAACTCCATATCTCCATCTCGCATCATCCTGGAGGATATCGATTCACCATTCGGATTGATTGAATGGAGGATTCGCGATGACGAAGTCGGCCTTGAGGTCAGGATGAGCATCTCTGAGGAACGATCCCTCGGTATTCCATTCGACAAACTGAGAGTTGATATTGCGGATAGCGAGATTCATCCTTGAGAGCTTCCAGGTGGTCTGATTGGACTCCTGACCATAGATGGTGATATCTTTGATATTCCCTTGGTGCTCAGTGACGAATTTCTCACTCATGACGAACATACCACCACTTCCACAAGCAGGATCATATACTCGTCACTTGTATGGCTCTATCATCTCCACCATGAGTTTGACGATGGATTTCGGGGTATAGAACTGTCCTCACTTCTTTTCTTCTGCATTCGCGAATTCTCCGAGGAAATACTCATAGACTCGTCCAAGGAGATCCTTACTATGATTGTGTTCGACCCGTAGCTCGATATCTGTGATGACATCGATGAGCTCTCCGAGAGAGGTTTTATCGAGATTTGGCTTTCCATAGACCTTTGAGAGTACATTGCGGAGTTCTGGATTCTCTTTTTCGATCGCTTCCATAGCATCATCGAGATCAGTTCCGATAGTTGGGAGCTTCGCCCTCGCATGGAGATGTTTCCACCTGGCAGATTCCGGCACAAAAAATACATTTTCCGCCCTGTATTCATCTCTATCCTCTGGATCTGAGTATTCATCAGTTTCGAGTTTTTCATAGAGCTCCTGGAAGGAATCAGATATGTATTTGAGGAAGACAAGACCCAGTACGACATTCTTGTACTCTGCTGCATCGATATTTTTTCGGAGCTTATCAGCAGTTTTAAAAAGCTGAGCTTCGAAGTTTTGGGTAGATTCTTTTGGTGACATGAGAGAGAGTTATATTTTTCATATTTTATTCATTTCCCCTCTTTCTCCAACTTTCTTTTCTCCTATTTTCACTTATAAAGTCACTGTATAAGTCGCTCACTTATGCCATACCCGTCATGCAGGAATTATCATGAATTCATCATGACAGCATCTATCTTTTATGAGTGATCCATGTCGTGAAAGGATTGGATCTGAGCAAGAGATCGATCTTTGGACTCGGCTTGTAGACTGGTTTTTGGGCAGTCCATACTCGTTCATCGATTCAGAGAGCCCCGAGGATATCTCGCATCGATGCCGTCGGAGCGCCGATATGTTCTTGGAAAGTTGATCTGGTATTTTTCCTTCCACATGCGACGACGGGGACTCGGAGTCATGTGGGTGAAGCGAGATGGTGCCACCAGAATGATAAGGCCTGCGTCAGAGCAATACGAAAATTTACTATACCAGATTTTTTGGCACGCAGGAGAAAGTAGACGAGAAATTCTCGAAAATATGGATGTGTGATGATCTCTTCTCTCGTAGAGAATCGGAGTCCCTCAGCATCGAGGACACGGATATTGCCTTGTCCGAATCATAAGAGTGACTTGATAGATGTTTTGACGGACTCACCGAGCGACTTCCATCTCGGAGGAAAGTATTCTGTCGGATGATGTTCATTGTACTCAGCTCAGAAGGCTCGATATCATCATTCGAGTCCTCGTTCTTTTCGGATAGATTCTCGAAATATTTCTGGGTTACTAGAGATTATCGCAAATACTTTTTCTTCTGTAAGAGATACTCTTCCAGCTGACTGGACTTTTACTCGTGTTTTGGGATATTTCTTGGGTTGTATAAGTCCTGCATTTTTACATGCCTGTACGAGTCGTGTGACTTTGGTAACCTGAAGACTAAAAAAGAATGTCGAATCTGCCGCTCGAAGATTTTTGAGCGCGAGAAGCATAGTATCAAGATTGTTTCTTTCGGGATGAAGTGCTATCTCATGGAGGAATATATGATACAGTTGCTCAAAATGGATCGATGAAATACCAAATACTTTTGATTGCTCTCGTATCGCCAGTTTCTGTCCTGGAGTCAGGACTTCAGATGAAAGAGAAATCATCTCTAGGGCTTCACTCATGATGAGTTTATATTTATAAAAAATACTT
>JAYWFD010000101.1:0-11393 GCA_043778965.1 Candidatus Altimarinota bacterium | reverse complement strand
ATATCAAGAAATTCAAGATCAATTCATCAGATCCTATTGCATGGAATATCAGAAGTTGCAAATTCTAAAAATTTATTCCATAGTCTCTCAATCTCGCTTCTTTTCTTTCTTTCCAAAAACTTTTCAGAAGCAATATCAATAATGCTGTTTACTTGAAGTCCATTCTCAATAAGTCATTTATAATCTACAGGATTCAAATCATCAGGTACATAATGAGCAAGATCTTTACCATTTCAAGTCCAGTTTCGTCAATCTACTTCTCAATATTTGTATGCGCAATAAAATGCCAATAGAATGATAAAGGATTGCCAGTTTTTATCTAAGTCATCAAAACTAAATATACCATAATCATCCTCAAGATAATCTGAGAATTCGAAGATCGAAGCTCAATTTAGTTGAGAAAAAGCATAAATATGTCATAGTTCTACTACTCTTTTATGAAGCTCTCTTTCGATCGCATCGAGTTGATTTCGCTCTTCTTGTTCATGTAATAGCATACGTCACTCACTGAAGCTCGCATTTACTGAATTACGAGTTCTTTGATATATCTGCTCTAGAAATTCTCGTAGGCTCTTTTCCGCATCTCTGCTTACTTCTTCAAGATGTGGTGGTAGTGTAACAGTTCTCATTAGGGAAATATTAAAAATTTTAAACTTATTCGATTATAAGTATATGATTATTCTTGTCAAAAAATATTTTCAAAAATGAAAATTTGCACTTCCGTCTTTTTCCGTACAATCTTTCTATGCAATTATCTGAACTCCTCTCTCTTACTCGCGACTTTCTCTCGAGACTTCATAATCTTAAAAAATCAGATATTCTTCCGCTTCGTGAAGTAGTCCGCGAACATAATGCTCTCTATTACCAAAATGAGGCACCGATTATATCAGATACAGAATATGATCAACTTTTTCATGGACTTGCTCGTCTGGAAGCGGATCATGATATGTTCGATAAAGATTCACCGACAGCGAAGCTCGCGATCATGGCGAGTGAACAATTTCAAAAAGTGAAGCATATCTATCCGATGATCTCACTCGATAATACGTATAATATGCAAGAGGTTCGAGATTTCGAATGAAGGATTGAAAGGGTACTCAAAGAGAAACATCCAAAAGAATTCTATTATTACATACAGCCAAAATTTGATGGGCTTGGGCTTGCAGTGATATATGAATATGGAAAAATGAGGCAAGCTATAACACGAGGAAGTGGTATAGAGGGAGAGGATGTAACATTGACAGCATTTGAAATATCAAATATACCTAAAAATATAGAAAATCTACGAAATATAGAACGAATGGAAGTTCGTGGGGAGGTGATAATGAGTAGAACAGAATTTAATCGAGTAAACAAAGAAAGGCTTGAGGTATGAGAAAAGCTCTTTGCAAATCCTCGCAATTGTGCCTCTGGATCGCTTCGTCAGCTTGACCCGCTCGTGACTCGAAATCGAAAGCTACAATTTTTTGCTTACTCAATCCCTTCTATCGAACAATGAGTAGGAGATAATTTCGGGATTAAAAATTATTCTCAGATGATGCGGTTATTACAGGATTCATGGTGATTCACAAGAGAAGATTTTCCATTCATCCCACAAGATTTTAATTTTTATTGATTTGACTTAGATTTGGTTGTAGAAACTCTAGAAGAAGAAACCCAAAATAGAAAGGAGCATTTCGATTTCGATATCGATGGGATGGTACTCAAGCTCGGTGATATGACTCTTTGGGATGATCTTGGGCGCACAGAGCATCATCCTCGCTATGCTATCGCATATAAGTTCCCAGCGAAGCAAGTACGTACTCGAGTGAATTCGATAGAGCACTCGGTCGGGCGTACAGGGGCAGTCACTCCCGTGGCGAACCTCGAAGCGGTCGATGTATGATGAGTGGTTGTCAGACGCGCTACACTCCATAACTATGACGAGCTCATGAAGAAGTGAGTGAAGATAGGTGACTATGTCTTCATCATGCGTGCTGGAGAAGTGATACCAGAGATCGTCTCTGTACTCACTGAGCTTCGTGATGGATCAGAAAAGATGATAGTTCCTCCAGAAAATTGTCCGATATGTAGTACTCATCTTGATCAAGATGAGGGGAAAGTAGCGATATACTGTCCAAATATACACTGTCCTGCCAAAATCCAATGACAACTCGAAATGTTCGTCGGGAAACAGGGATTCAATATCGACTGACTCTGAGTGAAACAAATCGAACTGTTTCTCGAACTTGGGTGGATTACAGATTTCGTCTCGGTATTTCACTTATGAAAATATAGAGAACAATTTTTCACTCTCGAATGATACAAAGAAAAATCAGTGAACAATCTCCTTGAAGCTATAGGAAAGGCTCGACATACGACACTCGATCGAGTATTTGTCGCTCTTGGTATACCGAATGTGGGAAAAAAGACGGCACGTTCGCTTGCAAACGTAGTCAAAAGTCAAAAGTCAAAAGTCAAAAGTACAGGGACAGGACAAAGTATCATTGAAGAAATACGAAATATTACAGAAGAGGAGCTTATTGAAGTGAAGGATATCGGCCCAGAGACGGCGCGTGCATTTGTCGAGTATGTCGAGGAAAATAGTCTTCTTATAGAAAGATTACTCTATGAACTCGATATTCAAATTCCAGAAACAACATTCCTGCTTGCGCAGGAATGACACAATTCGAGTTCTCAAATTTTTGGAAAAAGCTTCTGTGTGACGGGTTCCTTCGAGGGGATATCTCGAGATGATATCCATGAACTGATCGAGAAAAATGGTGGGGAAGTACGTACTGCTGTGACGGGGAAGCTCGACTATCTGATCGTTGGATCTGATGCAGGGTCAAAAAAATCCAAGGCAGAGAGCCTTGGAGTCAAGTGTATAGGAATAGAAGAATTTATACTGTTGTTAGAGATGGACTAAATGAATCTTGAAATGATTTTTGTGCTAAGTGACCATAATGAATAACAACATCATGAGAGAGAGTTGCGGCTACCGGTCATGTAATTTCTCAAGAATTGAATTTACTTGAAATTGCATCTAATCTTGCTTGTTTTGCTTGTTCGATCGCCTCAAGAAGTGCATTAAGTTTCTCAGGATTATGGGTAATGATATCGTACACCCCCTTTAACGTAACACCTATTTGTATTCAGATTCCAGGATTTTGATCGAGTTGCTGTAAAATTTGGTCCACTATACTGCGTTGTAAATCTGTTAATTGGTTTATGGTTCTTGGCTCTGAATCTTTTTTGTCAACAAAGGGCTCAGAAGATCATCCTTCATTGAAGTATAATACCGTGATTTTTCGAGCATGCTGAAGTGAAAGTGTATACATATAAAGAAAAATACTACTCCTTTAGAATAGCATTTTTCCTGGTTCTTCGCAAGGAATTTCACTTGACGAAGAAGTATAGTATATCTCTCTATGTAAAAATTAGTGACATCCACCACTTCCACAGTCTCCACATCCCCCAGTTCCACAAGAATCCCCTTCGCCATGAGTGTCATCTCCAAGAATAGAGATGAACATAGATTTGATCTCCTCATATTCAGGAACTTCACCTTGAAATATCATATCTTTGAATTCGATTGATTCTTCTTCGATGCAGAGAGCAGGTGACTCAGTGATACCGAGTTCCATCTTGTATGCAGGATCATTCGATATTTTTACGGTTACCGCATCTCTGAGTGCGAGCTCACCGAGTGCTTTGTTTACGAGTGTTTCGAGGTCTACGAGTGTAGTGCCTTCACCGACAAGTTGGATAATCATATGAGAGAGATGGTTAATAAGGGGAGTTGATAGAGATAGTTAATAGTTAGATAGTATCCTTTTTTGGAAAAAAGCAAGAAAAATCCGCCAGAAGGCGGATTTTAGAACTATGCAGCTTCTTCATCTTTCTTTTTCTCGGTAGTGACACCGACATCAGCTACAGATACAACCTCAGTCTCTTCTTTTTGTTCTCTGACGGCATGTACTCACACGATAGCAACTTCAGCATGAGATATGACTTGGTATTTCTTCATATCGATGATAAGATCACTTACATGGAGAGTCTTACCGATATGATCAATAGGAGAAATATCGAGTGTAAATGAGTCAATGACATCACTTGGAAGACACTTAACATCTAGAGCATGGAGTGTTTGGTGCGCTTGACCTCCTGCGATGACGGCAGGTGAGATACCGGTAAGTACAATAGGAATCTGTACGTGTATGACAGCCTTCATATCGACTATGAGAAAGTCCATATGGAGAGGAAGTCCAGTCACAGGATGTTTCTGGAGTTCATGAATCAATACTGGGTAAGAATCTTTTCCAACTTTGAGAGTGAATACATGATTTTTTCCGACTTCACGGAATGTACGAGTAAAATCAGAAGGACTTATCTTGACACTTGTCGAAGGGACATCCTTGCCGTATACGACTGCTGGTATGGACCCACTTTCGCGAGTATCACGAGCGGTCTCTGTACGGATCTTTGCTTCGAGAGAATGCATAGAAATAAAGTAAAAAGTAAAAATTGAAAGTGAAGAGTTCTTGATAAACTTCTTATTTTCGCGTGAAGTATAGTTTAAACACAAAAAAATGCAAACGAAATATTTGCATTTTTTTGTTATTTTTTGTATTCATTTTAGCCTGATAGTGTTCATGCAAGATTCATGATCGGCTGGAATATACCTACGGCAATAAATCAAATCACTACTGCCATCACGGCTAGGATAACTGGTTCGATCATTTTTTGGACACTTCCGATAGCGATATCGACTTCTTCATCATAGAAATCTGCAATCTTGATAATTGTCTCACTCACTTGAGCTGTTTCTTCTCCGACACGGAGCATAGATACGAGAAGATCAGGGAAGAGGGCATCATCTTCGAGGGATTCAGCCATCTTCATACCATTTTTTACATCGTTTCGAAGAAGGAGTAGTCTCTGGTGATATACTTCATTTCCTACTGCACTTGATACGATTCTTATGGCCTCGATCACCGATACTCCACTTCCGATGAGATTGGAGAATATTCGTGCAAATCGTGAGAGGATAACTTTACGAAGGAGAGGTCCAAAAATAGGTATTTTTAGCACCATCCCTGCCCAAATATATTTGCCAGATTTTGTCTTCCGCCAGATATTAAAAACTACATAAAATACTGCCATTCATCCAATCATAAAATACCACTTCTCTTGGAAAAATTCACTGGTATTTACGATCATTCTTGTAGCGTCAGGAAGTTTTGATTTTTCTCAGAAAAATCCCGTAAGAACGGGGATCACTTTAACCATAAGCACAGTCACACATATAAACATACCAGCGATAAGGAGTACTGGATAGGTCATTGCTCCTTTAATCTTACGTGTTATGGAATCTACTTTTTCTGTTTGTTCTGCTATTTGTAGGAGTGCCTGATTGAGCTTACCAGTACGTTCACCGGCTTCGATAATCGATATTTCTGCATCTCAGAAACATCCATAATAATCTGCAAGCGCTTCATGCATCGTCCGTCCTCATTGGACGCGATCAATCATAAATGTATAGAATTTCTTCATTCCTGGATCTTTTTCTTGTTTTTTAAGGGCATTCAGACTCTTGAGCACCGTAAGGCTGGCATTTACCATTGTTGCCATAATTCGAAAAAATATTACTTTCTGTCTCAGATTAATAGATCCTCATTTAAAAAGAAGATTTTTGACATATGAAAGATAGGATTCTTGTTTTTCTACTTCTTGACCTTCTTGTACGTCGAGAATGACGATATCTGATGCTGTAGCCATAGTATGAATGATTAGTTGCTAACTGAAATTATCTATTTTCGCTATGTATTCTCTTTTGCTGCTGCATACACCTCCTCGAGGGATGTACGTCCGTTAAGCGCTTTTATGATACCATCTTGTTCAAGTGATATCATTCCATCGATGATTGCTGCTTCATTGATTATCGTTGCGCTTGCTCCATCGATGATCAGTTTTTTTACGCTGGTAGTAATTTCTAGGATTTCATAGATACCCACTCGACCTTTATAGCCTATATTTTCACATTCTGCGCAGCCGACAGCTTCATAGAATATGGGATTTCCGAGTATTTCTG
The DNA here is from genome assembly GCA_043778965.1 of Candidatus Altimarinota bacterium. GTDB lineage: Bacteria > Patescibacteriota > Gracilibacteria > BD1-5 > UBA2023 > JAGOMW01. The sequence continues at coordinate 5,320 of JAYWFD010000101.1, read as the reverse complement.
TTGGTATACGGGAAAGGAGCTCCTCTTTCGCTGTACGCTTAAGTGCTTTCTCTACACGTCATTTAAGATGGGGATCAAGACTATTCATTGGTATTGCTTTTTTACAATGCTGACAAAGCTTACGTATAAGACGTTGAGCTATGATCGCATTGATCGAAGCAGGGAGAAGAAAGGCAGGAATACCCATATTAAGAATACGAGTCAGTGTCTCGGCAGCAGAGTTCGTATGTATCGTTGACACTACGAGGTGACCTGTAAGAGCAGCTTCGATCGCTACATTTATAGTTTCGTGGTCACGAATTTCTCATACCATTATAATATCCGGATCTTGACGTAAGGCCGTACGAAGACCAAAGGCAAAATTATATCCAATATCTGGAAACATCTGAGACTGATTGAGTCCATCGATTTGACTTTCCACTGGATCTTCAAGGGTCATTATATTGACATCAGGTTTATTGAGATTGGAAAGACAAGAGTAAAGAGTTGTCGATTTACCAGAACCTGTCGGTCAAGATGTCATGATGATACCATTTGGGAGGGCTATAGCTTTTTCTAGGAGATCCTTATTATGCCCCTCAATACCGAGCTCAAAAAGATTAGGGATTTTTTTACTTTTATCTACGATACGCATTACTATCTTTTCTCCGTGAACAGTCGGAAGTGTCGAAACACGCAAATCGAGAGCTTTACTATTAATCACAGTCGAGAGTCGACCATCTTGGGGTACGCGGGCTTCATCAATTTTGAGATTTGACATGATCTTAAAACGAGCAACTACTTGTTGATGGAGAAATGTCTGATATTCGAGGATTTCCCGGAGCTCACCATCGATACGATACCGTAATCGAACTATATTTGTCAGTGGTTCTATATGAATATCTGATGAACCCATTTCTACTGCCCCGATAATCATAAGATCACAGATTTGAGAAATATTTTCACCTTTATATATTTGTTCTTTGAGAAGTTCGATGGACGTATTAGGCATAAATTGTACTTATTTTTTTGTTTTTGGGAGTATAGATTCTAATTCTTTTTCAAGTGACTTTAGGGTAGTAACGGACTGAGAAAGTGCATAAATTTCATCATTGCCTGAAAGGGAAATCCTTACAGCGTTAGAAGCACGTTCATATTCACGATATTTTACCTGGAAGGATGAGAGCCTCTTATTATAGCTTGCACATAGTATAGAATCTTTCTCACAGAGTTTTATATTTTCGTCAATATTTGTTGTAAGCTTTAACTGACGAGCTTTGAGATTCTCTTTAAGGTAAGCAATATCATCCTTTGATACTCATCGAACATAGAATCGTAGAACTGCTCTCCCAACATTCTCTTTATTTGGATTATTTTTGTCGAGCTTGTCTTGTAAAGAAAAACTTTCCATTGTGATAAGAGGATTGCTGAGTACGGCAAGAGATTTATCATTCGCGGTAGTTGTACCCGTGTATGAGAGGATATCCGGTTTCCCTGCAGTATTTACATACTCGATAAACTTAGAGATATTTGTATTTGTTCATTTAAAATCAAAGCGAAAATCGAACATACCAAGGTTTTCCGGAATACTACCACCCTTAGTACCGAAACTAACTCCCTGCATTCCGATGATTACATTACTATCAAAGTTAAATCTTTTGAGAATAGAGCTTTCGATAAATCGGACATATTGTCTTAAAGTAATACTTTCTTCTTCTATATTATTTGAAAGAGGACTCATAGTAGGGATTATGCTATTGAGTTTTGCCTTTTCAAGCTTGAGAATTTCTTTTTCTTTCTCACTGCTCCCGATTTCTCACTTGAGCCAATCAAGATAATTTTTTTCGATACCTATTGGTTTTTTAATAATTGCCTCAGCCGCCCTTGGATCAGATTGTATTACTTTGATGAGTTCAGCGCGTTCTGATTTTCCTTGAAGGAGTTGAGCAAGGTTCGTATACTCTATGCCATTTGTTAGGGTAGAGTTGTACGTGTTGACTGAAGATTGAGCCTTTGTTTTAACAATATTGAGATCAGAAATCCCTGGCAGGATATACTGATATGAAAAGATTCAAAGTGCGACGAGAGTAAAAACTTGTCAAATCGCGGTATAAGTAAGATGTTCTTTTTGTGAATTAGAGAGCATAGGAAGAAATTAGAATTTTTCAGAATTACTAAATGGAACAAAAGAGCATTCTATAGATAAAACTGTACGACTTTCAAATCAATCAAGATCTGACTGATCTATTTTTTCCATAGAGAGGGATGTCGGAGGATTTAAAAGGATAAATTGACTCTTGCTTGTATCTGCAAGATTTGATACAAATCGAAGTGCTTCAATACGAGATGATCCAAGTTTTCCATTTTCATCATCATTACCCGAGGCTCACCCGTAGATACTACATTGAGTTGTGAGATTTCCATTATTAATAGTTATACCGTTACATGAGATATTATTGGTACTTACAGCTATGGATTTGCTGTTATTACGTATAGTCTCAAATTTCTCGATAATTTGATCCATTTGGATTTTCCTTTCATATGTATCAATTGCAAACTTCCTTTCAGGAGAAGTAAGGAGTATGTTTTTTGTAAGTTTTATAGGAATATATTCATTGAGGCTATTAAGAATGCCATTTTCAATATCGAGTCGTTTTTTCGTATAGGATGCTTCTATGGTTTGGGTATTATCACATTTATACTCATTACCTATACCAGTAATACTATAATTGAGATATGGACAAAGAAATGTATAATTTTCCTTTATTGCCGTGGCACCACCTCACTTTTGAACATATACATGAAATGCTCCTGCAACAACAATGATTATTGCTAGAGGGAGTATATATCCAAGAATAGTGGTAAACACTTCAATACCTGCCTTTTGTGCTTTAGGGCCAATGCTGATATTTCCATCACTTGTTTCCTGAAAAAAATCATTATACGTGGAATCTCAGCCTCATGATTCTCATTTTCCAGAAGAAATGAAAGAGGTCGAATCACCTCCGGAGGTATCCTTAGTAGCGATTTTAGAATCGTCTTGTGTCATAATGAAGAAAGTTATACTACATAGTAGCATATCCTATTTTATTCCATCATGCAAATATGAGATATATTTTTCTCTTGATGAGGAAAATATATCTTTTTTAATATCTTTTTACAAAAGGTATTCTTTCATCGATTTTCCCCAGTTCATATTCGTGAGTCGCTCATCTGTACAGATTATCAAAGTTTTCGAATTTGCAGAGTGGATCCTTCCTATAAGTGTATTTATCGTATTTATAGCGATGGGAGAACTGTAGTCTTCGAAGTTATTTTTCATCCCTACAGTACGAGCGAGAAAATATGGATCAGTAGGTGGATCAAATGGTACTTTTGCGAGTATTACTGTATCTACATATTGCCATAAATCTCACTCATCGATCCAAGAGTCGATAGTTCCAATAAGAAGAGATTTCCCCTTTGTATTTATAAAGAGTGAAAGCATCTTTCCTTTGCCACCAGAAATTCCTTGGGTGTAGATATTTTTTATATTAAATTTTCATTTATACTCTTGAGCGAGCATCTGAGCATGTTTCATGCTGGTCGTGAGTAGTATAGTTTTTTCTCAATTGAGAGAAATTTGTTTTTGTATAAGTAGTATTTTTGTTGATGTTTTTCCATTTATTTTTCCGGATAGACCACACTCTTTTTCTACGAATCTTTGGTTTTGGCTATTGTTTATGCCATATCCTAGAAGGGTATTCATCTCCCCAGATTGTGAAGTTACTATATTTTGTATACTTTTATGTATATCACGAGGAATAAAAGAAATCTTAGTATCTTCAGCTAATATGGAAAGAATAATACTTATATTTTTATTTTCTATAAGTGACATTTCTATCAGTGTGTCGATACTTTTTTCGAGTTTTGCTTTATTTTTCCTATCGATAGGAGTATCGGTAGGTATAGATTTAAGTCTCCATTTTGCTCACTGGAGTTTCATCGTAGCGAGTATGAGCCACTTATATCAGGTATGCCATAGATCCTTTTGTGTTATCAGATATGTCTCACCAAAATCACCTGGTGGGTATTCATTCAATCACTTAGGTCGATTGGGTACGGATGTGTAGATGTCAGAAATTATCGAAACTCATACGATAAGATCTTCCCAAGCAGTATCACTTTCTCTTTTTGCCAGAGACTCACAGAGAGAAAAAATTTCCTTGAAGGAAATATGGAAGCTTTTCTTTCGGCGAATAATATCTTCTGTCCACATTATATCCATAAGCATGAGACTATGTTTTCATTTGATGAGAGCCTCCGTATCAATATTTTCTACCCATAGATCTGCAAGGAGGATATCTATCTTTCATGATTTTTGTTTTTGGAATTCAAAAAAATGATTTGTCTCGTGGACATCTGATCGAAATAATTCCATCAGAGAGCGTTCATCACCATAATACTTAAGCTCATCAAGGAGTCATGTTTTGGTTTCTAGTGCCCAACTAGTAAGTTTCAGGATGAATATTGATTCTTTGCGGTTCCATATATCTTTCTGAAGCCAATAAGAAAGCATTTCGATCGAACAAAAATTCCCCCTATCTTTATAAATATTTGTACTATATCATTTTTCTTGGAGAATATTCGCAAGCAAATTCGATTGTTTCTTATTAGGAGTGACTATAAGCAGTGGAGAAGATGCTTTGATGCTAGATTCTATCTGTTGGATTTCTTCTTCCTGACGCCCACTGAGGCTTATGATATTATAATCATTGGAATCAAATTTTCTTAAGATTTCTTTTTCTCATGATGACGAAGCTATCGATTCAGAAGAAAAGGGTAGTGCGAATATACGGGCATTTTCTGATTTTTTAGTGATTTTTAGGAGTGCATCTACCATCCCACTCTTATCTCGTATACTCGCATGATGCCAGAGACTCAGATTTTGTCATTCGAGACTTGATATATCACTGAGATACCGACAAAAAAGCTCTATAGAAAGCTTGGTATCATCGAGGGCACGATGTTCGCTTTCCATTTCGATTTTATATTTTTTCCCGAGAAATCCGAGATTGAGGCTCTCAGCATCTTGTGAAAAAATCTCTGAGAGTTCAAAGGTATCGAGCGATATATGATTTTTTAGATCGATACCGTGAGTAGAGAACATATTGATATCAAAGAGGACGTTGTGTCAGACGATGATGGCATCCCCGATGAAGTCTCGCACTTTTTCTTGAACTTCTTCCCATTTTTGCTTTCAGAGAAGCATATCATCACGGATCCCTGTGATCATGGAGATATTCTCTTCGAGTTTTCTTCCAGGATTGATCAGCATACTCCGTTCTTCTTGCTCTACAGC
>JAYWFD010000100.1:0-11463 GCA_043778965.1 Candidatus Altimarinota bacterium | reverse complement strand
CCTGATCCAGACACTGCTGTCGGTGTACCAGCATTACAGAGATTCGTCACTGGTACAGATGCAAGAGTCTGACCATTCGATGATCCACACACTCATGGAACTGGAGTCGGAGGAGTGGTGCCATTACATGTAGCATTACACTTTCCAGGCTGTCCATTCTCTGCACCATCATCACATGATTCATAGGGATTCCCTCCAAAGTCTAGCTGAGTATCCTTCACTCCGTCACCACACCATGTCACGATATATGGCTGACATTCTACATGTCTCGTATCATCTGCAGTTGTAACTGTATTGAGGATATCCCATGTGAGGACATACTGAGCATATATATCTCCTCTGACCATATCTATCGATCTGGCTGCAGGACGATTGGCAATCTGGACAGGAAATTCTGATTGCATCATCACGAGATTGCTCGCAAGAGCAGGGATATCCCAGAGTACCGGCTTATCGAGCTGTCCTCCTCCTACGAAGTATCCGAGTGTACTGAACTCCGCATACATGCTCTGAGCATAGAGTGGGAAGTTATTCGGATTCGATACTTTATCCTGAAGAAGGTGAAATGCACCATATCTGAGATAGAGTGGAGAAAAACTCTGGTTACAAGGAAGTTCTACAGCGACAGCACTGTATGCTCCGCCAAAGAGAAGTCCGAGTATGAGCAAAGATCGAGTAAGTACGGTACGCATAGAAGCGAAGAATAAAGAATAAGAGAAATTATCGAGGACGAATAGACACTCCCGTCGAACTATCAGTCGTGATAGCAGCACTCTCTACAGTGCTTGGATCGATGGCAGGAACTCAGTCTGAGGATTTTGCCTGGGAGACAGTAGGAGTGACAGGGTCAGTATTGGTCGGCGTATCTGTGTCTCACTTCATTCATCCACATGATGAGAGGAGAAAAAGTGATGACAAGATAAGTATATATGTTTTCATATAAAATATATTTATAAAATAGCTATTGTCAAATGGAAAGTTTATAGTAATTATGGAGTAACTATTTCTACTGTTGCTAATTGTGCTGCTGTTAACGGACCGACCTGACTCAAGGTTGATGATAAAGTTCAAGTTAACTCTGGTGGACGTGTAGCTTGAGCTTGAACTGGAGCAACTGGGGTAGGAGCTGATGCTACAGTTCCTGGACGTACGTTGATACGTCAAGCATTTGGATTTGCTGTAACAGCTCACCCCTGAGTAGCTGGTGCATCAGGAACTGTATTAGGCCCAGCTGGTGGTTTTACTGGTGGTGCATCTGGTGTAGTCGATGGTGGTTCGACTTTTGCTGATATATCGTTTACCACTCATCCTGCAATACCAAATGATACTGATCTTGTACCTACTCTTGTACTATTTCGAACCACCTCTTGTGTGATGATAGACTCTGCCACGGCAGATATATCTACTGTTGCTGAACCTGGAATATCTGGAGTTTTGATCTTTCCGACCTTCAGGGCAACACCAGGATTGGTACAATCACCGTAGGCGCAGAGCATGAATTTTTGTTCTGTCATGATGACAGCCTTTCCATCAATAGCTGTCTTGCCTGTAGTCATAAGTTCAGTGAAGTTTGCTGAACTCACTTTCTGAAGTTGCTCATTCCCTTTGATTCCGAGAGCATTTGCGAGTGCTGTGCGATACGCTTTTTCTGTTGAAGAATCTTTTGGGATGATAGTATCAAGTACTTTTGTCTTCTTTGTTCCGTCAGTAATATCAAGAGTGAGATCTTGTCCACCAGACTGAGCAAATCGCATCGTACCAGCTGGCATACGTGCCATAAAGGCTGTATCCGTCTTGAGTGATCCTATTGCTCAGAGTACTCCGCCCTGTATAGACGACATAATGAGCCTCTTCTCTGCGCCTCATCCAGATCGGATAAGAGCAGCATAATCATCTGAGGAAATACCCATTGAGGTCAGAAGTGCTGTCATCTTCGGATTTGATATCATCGAATCAAAACGCTTCTTTGTATCTGCAATATTCTCATTTATAACGATATCTGTTCCAGTATTTTGAAGCTTATTTGCTTGTGATACGTCCATCATCATCCCACCCCGAAGATCGAAGAGTGCTGATTGGAGTTTTATGGGATCTGTTTCTGTTGAAAGATACTTACTTACTATATTAAATGCTTTATTTCATTTTGTCATATCGACGAATTCTTTCTTCGCTCATTCTATATCTTGATTTTGAAGAAGCTCAGAAAACTTATTTGCCTGTGCTCGTACCTTTGACCAAGGAGCAAGAAGACTAGAGAGATTCACTCGAAACACTTTATTTGCGAGCGCCTCTTGGATATCTTTGATTCTACCGAGATCTTTTACATCCAATCATGTATCAACTCATTTTACTACTTGTGATACATTTACTGGCTTTTTAGCATCATATTCAACTGAATACTTTCCATCAGCAAGTGTAACCTTGATTCCATAATCTTTGAGGCCGCCAATCCCAATAGCATTTCCACTTGTATCAAAATCCCAAGATACTCCATCTGGAAGTGTCGTAGAAGTTGAGCGGATTTTAGAAGTATCTTTGAGTGGTAGTGAATACTCTTTTGTGCCTGATTTAAATATTGGCTTATCAAAAAGTGTATCTGATTTGATCTCTGCTCGCTCTTTTCATACAACGACTTTTTCTGTTTTCTGATTGACTTGAACCACTATATCATCTTTCCCGACACGAAATCCTGGAAGTACATACGTCAGCCCTGCGATCTTACCGAAGTTGATACCGATCTGTTTCATGACCCATCCATTATCATTGGATTCTCGACGAAGAAGGAGTACTTCTTGATTCATCGCTTCGATGACAGCAGGATAGAGGACAGCATACGCTGTTTCTTGAGAAAGGTCAGCCTTATATCCATTCATCTTTATGATACTCTGGATCGTAGCGTCCATACGAGCGGCGATAGCCTTATCTGGAACGAGATTTGCGATAGAAATCTGATCTGGATTATTCCTTGCGGCAAGTGCATAGATCTCCTTTTGTGCACTACTGAGTCCTTCGAGATCTCGGATTGTATCGGTATTTCGACCGACTCGCATACCGACGAATACATTCACGAATCCTGGACCTTTCGTGACTGATGCGAGTGCATCCTCGTATGAACCATGAAGTCCGATAAATGGATTTGGTTTTCATCCAGCAGCGACGAGTCCATAGTGAACACCGAAATCCACTTTATTTGAGTGATAGAGTTCTTTCGTAAATGCGAGGGAGATAGCTGCGCCGATACCCCCTTTATAGACAGAAGCCAGTGATCATCCGAGTGAGGCTGTGTCAGCAAGGAAAGTATCTATATTCCAAGTAGCTCCACCTCCGATAGAAGCTCATCTGTTTGCAATAGTGAGCATACCATCGAGTGCAGCAGTCCGAAGTACTTCATCTTTATTCATTTCTGCGGTATATTTTTCGATACCGGCGAGGATATTTTTCTTTTGATCTGGATTGAGTGCAGTATTTTCTGCAACAGCTTTCTTATTCTCTACGATAGATTTTTCGAATCATGTACGTACATCTTGAAGATTTTTTGGATCTTTCAGGTATTCGACGAGCTTCTTCGCTGTATCTGCATTGACACCGACTTCGAGCTTTCCAGTACGGAAGTACTCACCGCGATTCGGGCTCATAGCGACAAAATTCAGTCCACGGATATAGTTGGCACGAAGAGTGGGATCTGATTGTAGTTGATGAGATAATTCTTTTGGTGTTGCTGTAGCAAGAGTCACTCCACCACCCATCTTAATTAAATCTTTTACACGAGCTACGAGAGTAGCGTCATCCATATTTCAGAAATATCCCTCAAGTTCACCAGGAGGATATGGAGTAAAGAATGATCTATCTACTGATTCGAGTTGGCGTGTTCATGTATCATCTATTTTTTTGAACTCATATACCGTCCCTTCGCGATATGTAGTGAGATATCGGATAAAGTCAGATTTTTGATATGCTTCAGATGCTTCGCCTGGTTTTATCTTCGAACGAGCAAGAAGCCAGTCTTCAGTTGTCTGTCCAGCACTGTAGAAAGCTTGGATTTCTTTAAAAATAGGCTTAAGTGCCGCTTCATTATTTTTATAGATAGACTCGAATGTATTGACTGCATAACTGTCTCATAGATAACTCCCATTCGAACGATACTTATCTTTATCAAGTCCTGAAAGTGCGAAGTCTACTAAGCCACGGAGATTCGTACTTCATAGATCGAGCTTATTAAATCTACTATTACTACTTGGGTCTTCACTCGTCTTTTTTTCACCTTGCTTGATTGCTTCTATGAGAGCAGTAACTCCAGTATTACCTTTTATTGCTTCAAGTCATTTCAGCAGAGCTTGGGCTTGACGAGGATTATTATCTCTACTCTTTACGCTCTCAGAAAGTCCGGCCCTCTTATCCATGGCAGATATTGCTATAGCTTTTTTATGAGCAACATTCTCCTGAGCTAATACTGTCTTTTTTTTATTGCGCTCAGCTTGGAGTTCTTCAAGTATTTTTTTCTTTTCAGGATCGGTCTCCGTTGCTATCAACTGTGTTATCTTCGCATCAGTCGTTGAAGACTCTACAGCATTTTTCTTTGCAAGTTTCTCATTTGCTTCATGGAGATTCCCCAGTAATCTCAATAGGACGATCTTATCATTTCCTTTATATTCTTGAATATCTTTGAATGCTATATCTACATCTTTTTGTTCGGGAGATATATTTATCTGTAACGCCCTTGGATTTCTATCAACCTCTGAATCAAAAAATACTCAGAGATGTCTTTGAATAAAAGAAGCCCTTAGCTTGCAAGTGAACATAAAAGTGAAAATTAGAATATATTACCATACCACCCTATCACATATCTTCATATTTTGCAAAAAATGCTATCCTTTTAAACCTCGAATATAGATGAAATAATAAATTTATTATAGTGATTGTCAATATCATTTCCATTATTCACTTCTTCTTCACAAAAAAATAACCTCAGATGAGGTTATTTTTGATAGTATCAATATACTATGCACGCTTACGGAGCGTGAACATAAGTCCAAATGCGATAAAGAATGCAGCAGCAATAAGAAGAAGTGTCTCAGGACCTGTCTCAGTTTTCGTCATCTCTGGAGCTGGGGTCGGCTTTACTGGCGCTGGAGTCGGAATACCAGGAGTAGGTGGAGTCGGAGGTGTGACTACAACTGCGACTGGAGCTTCGAGCTTATATGCTACACATTCATAGTGAGTATCTGGAGCGCCTTCTGTGGCTGTCTGAGGGTTCGTGACACGTGAAACTACTGGAAATCTGAGCATACCAACCATCTCACCATTTTTCTTATCGGTCTTTTCGAGGGTATATCCGGCACTGATATCTGCTTCGAGGAACTTGATCTTCTGTCCTGGAGGAAGGATGAATGAAGCTTTCGTCCCGCTTCCACTCGTCCATACGATATCACTCGAATACTTCCATACTCCTGCTTCAGATGCAGGACTCGTCGCCCAAGTCGTATTTCAGAACTTTACCATATTCGGAGTTTTTTGTTCATCTCGATATGCGGTAAGTGGTGTAGTTGTAGCATTGATCCAGTTATCGAAAAGCCCCGTAAGACGTACTCCGATCTTTACATTTCCTCAGTCGAAACATTGATCACAATTATTGATAGCAAATGCTGAGTTCGAATTACAACTTACTGACTTGTATTCACCAAGGGAAGACCCAGCTGATGCTGTCACGCTCGGAGCAGCAAGAAGGACTGGAGGAGCAACCTCAGTCACTGGAGTAGGAGCAGGTACTGGTGTCGTCGGCTCATCCACTGCAAAGGCAGCACTAAAAGAAGAAATCGCTATGATTGCGATACTGGTGAGGGCGAGGGATCTCATAGGCGAGAAGAAAAGAAAATAAATATACCTGAACATAATATGTTATCACTATTCTTTGTCAAAAAAAAGCTTGTAGAAAAGGATAAATTGGATACACTATTTGTACATTTGTATTATAAATATATATTTCACTATGCTTACCAATCTTCAACAAGAGCTTCATAAAGCCAAAGAACACTACTCAAATGAACTCGCTAAGCTCCAGGCATGACGCGCGAACCCGGCAATAGTCGAAGGAGTCTACGTGATGACGTATGGGTCAAGTCAAGCACTCAGAAACGTAGCAGCAGTATCGACGCTTGACGCTCAGACGATTTCTATCCAACCTTGGGATAAGTGAGTGATTCGTGATATCGAGAAAGCAATCACTGATGCAAATCTCTGACTCAATCCGACAAATAACGGAGAATCCATCTTGATCAAAATACCTACACTCACTGAGGAGCGTCGTCGTGAACTCACGAAAGTCGCAAGTCGAATGACAGAAGAAGCTAAAGTATGAGTACGGACGGTGAGACAAGATTTCAAGAAAAAAATAGATTCTGCAAAAAGTGGAAAGATGATAAGCGAAGATGAAGTAAAAGCCCATGAGGCTGATCTCCAGAAAGCTATCGATATAGCTACTAAAGAGATCGAAGCCCTCGAAAAGAAGAAGATCGAAGAAATCATGAAAGTATAGTGAGAGAGTCCCGATATCTAGTAGCTAGTTACTAGATATCTAACTAGCTACTAGCCTCTCACCCTTATGATCTACTCAGGCATACCTCATCCTACTTCTGCTATTTTTTTGTCAGGGAGTTTTATAGATTCTCATGAGAGAGTATGTATAATCACTGATGATCATAAAATTCGCAATTATATAAAAGAAGTGTGAGCGTGGATATGGGGTCAACCCATCCGCATACTCGAATCACCTGGAGAATTGTTCACCCTCAGTCAGCATGATGAGCGAGTCATCGTCATACAGAGCGATCTTCTAAGAGTAAGTGGAAATCTCGAAAGCATAAAACGCACCTATACTCTTGAGCTTATAAGAGATATGCAGTTGGCACAAAATATCCTTATCGAGAAACTTCTTGAATTCGGGTATCATCAGAGTGACTATCCCGGGGAATCTGGAACCTATAAACGTGAGGGATCGATAATCCATATCTGGAGAGAAGATCGAGAGTATCTCATAGAATATTTCGACGACATCATCGAAAGTATTATCGAGATATCTTCCTCAAAACGTCTTCATAGAGATAGTCTCTCTCTTGTTTCAGAGAATCCGTACCTGCCCAGTAGGATTTCTGATCTTTCGAAAGAGTTTATATCTCTTATAAGAGATATACCCACTCTCCTCATTGGTTGTGAATTCCTCAAAGAGAGAGATTATATTATAGCAAATATTCGCGATATAACAGAGTACTCTTCTATAACGCGAGATTGATCAAAAAAACTTGATATTTCTATCCCTAAGATAGAAACTCTTCCTATATTTCTCGAATATCTTGAAGAGAATCAAAAATCATGACTTACTTGTGTCACTCGATATGAGAGAAAACTTCGAGAATTTCTCGATATAAATGGCTGCCCTAATATCTTAAGTTTTGAATATCGACATATCAGGGAAAGTTTCATGATGAAAAATGCTGAAATATATCTGGGTGAACGATGGAAAAATCATGCACAAAATGGGAAATTCTCACTGATATCAGATGATATTCTTGGAGAGATATTCGTACAAAACCGTGTCAGAAAGAGTACTATCAAAAATCTCGATCTTCTCCTCAAGATCCAAATCAGTGATCTCGTCGTGCATCGTGAACATGGAATCGGTCGATATATCCAAATACTTCAAAAACGCATCGGTCTCATCGAACGAGAATATATGGAAGTCGAGTACAAATGAGGTGACCGTGTATTCGTCCCTATGACAGAGCTTGCACGTATCACGAAATATGTCGGGTGATCCGATACCGAACTCTCAAGTCTTGAAGGAAAGGAATGGGAGCGGACGATGTCGAAGACCGATGAAGAAGTCGAGGCTATCGCAGAGGATATCCTCTCGACTGATGCGAAACGGAGTCTCACGACTCGTATACCATTTGGAAAGTTCGCCCAAGAAGAAGAAAAATTCAGAGCAGCATTTCCCTATTTACATACTCCTGATCAGATCTCGATCATCGAGGAGATACAACAAGATATGGAGTCGCCTCATCCGATGGATCGCCTCATCGCCGGAGATGTCGGATTTGGGAAGACTGAAGTCGCTATGAATGCCGTGTATAAAGCAGTACTCTCATGAGTCCAAGTCGCTGTCATATCTCCCCTTCTCATCCTTGCCGAAGAACACCGCGAGACTTTCGAAGAGCGTCTCGGAGCTTTCGGTGTACGAGTACGGTCTCTCACTCGTATGACACATACCAAAGATGTCAAAAAAATCCTCGAAGAGATGAAACTCGGATCGGTCGATGTCGTGGTCTGAACTCACAGGCTTCTCTCTGAAGATATCCGATTCAGGAGACTATGACTCCTCGTCATCGATGAGGAACATAGATTTGGTGTAGCACAGAAAGAAGCAATCAAAAAGATGAAGTCTCATGTCGATATCCTCTCGCTCTCAGCTACACCGATACCACGAAGCCTTCATCTTGCACTCTCTGGACTGAAGAAGATATCACTTCTCACTACTCCTCCACCATCCAAAAAACCGATCGATACCATCGTCACCCGCTGGGAAGATCATACTGTGAAACAAGCAATCGAAGCAGAGCTTGCTCGTGGCGGACAGATCATCATCCTTCACAATCGAGTACGATCTCTTCCGATGATCGAACGAGAGATCCGAGAACTTCTTCATGATAAAGTAAGGATTATTATGACTCACGGGCAGATGCCTCCCGACGATATCGAAGACCGAATACTGGGGTTCAAGCAACATAAATATGATATCCTTCTCACCACGACAATCATCGAAAACGGTGTGAACTTTCTCGGTGCCAATACTATCATCGTATCAGATGCCGAAGAATTCGGTCTCGCACAGCTCCATCAGATCCGTGGACGAGTCGGACGCAAAGATATACCATGAGTCTGCTATCTCCTCTATAGAAAATATGAACTCTCAAGTGAGGAACGCGAACGACTCATGATCCTCTCAGAACATAGCGCTCTCTGAAGTGGCTATGAGATAGCGATGCGAGATATGCAGATGCGTGGAACGGGCGATATCCTCGGATTTCGTCAGTCTGGGAAGACGAAAGAAGTCGGGATATCTCTCTATTTCCAGCTCCTCGAAGAAAAAATCGAGACGATCAAAAATGGAAAAAAAGAAGAAAATCAGTGTAAGATCGACCTCGAACTCTCTTATGTGATAGAGGATGATGAGTTTGATTCGCAGATGGATAAGCTCTCATTTTTCCGAGACATAGAAAGTATAGAAACCCTCGAAGATCTCGATATTGCTGAGTCGACCTTTGCGACAAATACGATGAATGAGTCGATGTCCAATCTGTTTCTCATGATGCGTGTAGCTATCATCATTAAGTCGTATAGCGTCGTGCGGGTTTCCAAACTCTGAAATAGTTACCATTTTGACTTTGCAGAAGATACCTCTCCCCAAATACTTCGCAACTTCCTTGCAAGATTTGACTGAGGTCATGAGATGATCATATCTTCTGTTCGGAAAATCAAAATCGAGACAAAGCACTGGAAAAATGCGAGAGAGTTTCTCCTATCTCTTATTTAGGACAGATACTGCATCTACTTCTTCGTCATGTGATAGACTCCCCCGTCGACGACGAGATCTCACTTCAAGATATCGAGACATCTGTGTGCCATAACTCGTGAGGGAGGATCTTTCTCGATTTGGGATTCCCAGATCTGACCAGCAGAGAGATAGTCTCAATCTGTATAGAGTATGAGTGCTTTCTCATATGCATCATACATCGTCGTATCGATCGTCTTATCACGAATATCCGCGATAAGCTCATATATCCCTACAGCATGGTTCTTTCACTTGACTGTGATAAGATCGAGTTTCCGAAAGAGAAATATTTCTTTGGTCATCATGTATGTCCCCTCTGAGACGATGATATGTGTCCCATATTCTTTCGAGATTGCTTCAAGTCGGGATGCGAGATTCACCGTGTCTCCGAGAACCGTATAGCTAAATCGGTCTTCTGATCCGATATTACCGACCATCACCTCTCCTGAACCGATACCCACTCGGAAATCTATCGATTCAAGCGATTGAGTCCCGAGCCACTCATTGAAAGCAGGAAGAGCCTCTCGCATATCGAGAGCGGTCTGACATGCGCGCTTCGCATGATCTTCTTGGACGAGTGGTGCTCAGAAAAATCCCATCACTGCATCTCCGATATACTTATCGAGGGTTCCTCACTGAGTGATCAATATACCCGTCATCCGAGAAAGATAGTTCGACATCAGCATAAAGAGCTCTTTCACGGGTGTCTTCTCAGAGATCGTCGTGAATCCTGCAATATCCGAAAAAAGAACAGAGAGTTCACGAGACTCTCCTCCAAGCTTGATCGAGTCTGCATTATCAGCGATCTCTTTCACGAGTTCAGGATCGAGATAATGCGCAAATGCCCCGATGATCATGCGCCTCTCTCGATCGACGATGAAGAATCGATAGATAAATGTAAGTGGAAAGGTAAGTATACTTCCTGCAAGAAGAAGTGGAAGGATCTCGACCACGATCGCATATCGGAAATAGAGATATCGACTCATCCAGACGATCCAGATAGTAAGGAAAAATGCCACGAATATCCCCACCTGTTTCGGTGAGAGCATATAGATGATACTCATCGTCACGATAAGCCAGATGACAAATACGAGAAAAACCGGATCAACCATCGTATATCCCTTAAGATAACGTTTCTGGAGTATCCCATCGAGGAAGTGAGCGTGCGATTCGACGCCATCCATGGAACTTCCTGTCACAGGAGAGATAAATTGGTCATGTATCATTGTCCCTGATTCGCCGATAAATATATACTTCCCCGCAAAATTTGAAACTCTTTGAATCTTTGGCATTTTCAAAACCTCACTCAAGGAGATACTTGGGTATACCCCTGGTCATCCAAAAAACGGAACTAAATATCTTTCATTTTTTATAAATGGAATAGGTCGAGTATCAATACTCGTTTTATAAAGAGCAAGACTGAGTGTATCTACTTCAAACGTTGATCTCCCAAAAATATTCGAAATATCTTTTGTAGCGAATTTATTATCACCTGACTCAGCAATTCCAATATATCAGAGTTTTGCATCTTTATATACTGACCGAGGTACTCCATCACAAGTCTCATATGCTCCTGTATTATCTTGAAAGCATTTTCTATCACCACTTTCTGTAGTTGATATGACGATATTTGGGTATTTTATCAGTGTTTTCGCAAATTCCTCCTCTTCTGAAGTAGTACCACTTTGAGCTTTTTCTGTATCTGCATTCTGAAAGACAATATCAAAAGCAATACCCTTTACTCAGACGGATTCAAGATTTTCGATAAGACTTCGATAGATTGATTTTGGTATACGTAGCATCTTCAGATCTGAAGATGCTTGGAGGCTATTGAGTGTCGTATCATCGATCTTGATGAT
>JAYWFD010000099.1:0-4355 GCA_043778965.1 Candidatus Altimarinota bacterium | reverse complement strand
AAGAATTTGCGAGAAAAAAAAGTATATGATAGGATATATTTAGCAATTTAGAGGACTGGAAGGCTGGAAGCCTAGAGGTCATGGGTTCGGAAATTTAGAAGTATCGTCTTATCTCATATTAACAACTCTAGACATCTATCCCTCTAGACATCTAGCCACTTATTTCCTATGCCTCGCACACAAAAGACATCCCCTCGCCTCCGTGAACTTTTCGGAGAAATGAACGATCAAGAAGTCAGCAAAAAACTCATAAAAAAACTCCTCCAATACAATATGCAGTACGAGGAGATCACTCGCGTAATTCTCTCTCATACAGAAAGAGCATTTCTCGATGCCCGACTCATCACTCTGGAGGAGTACTATAGAGAGATCCAATCTATGAAAAACAGTGAGATCACGACCTTCCTCGAGAATCTTCCGATGATCAACTCAAGAGAATTTACTGTATAAAAAAACTCCGTACTTGGAGTTTTTTCTCATCTAGATTCTATATTTAGACTACAAGAAGTGACTACTTCACATCTTTAAATGTAAACTCTACATGCTTGCGAAGCTTCTTGTCGTACTTCATAAGCTTAAGCTTCTCTCCTTGTGGAAGATTTTTTTTGTTTACTGCATAGACGTATCCCTGAAGACCACTTTCTGATTTTCCTGCTTGGAATGTTGTTTTACCTTTTGCCATATACGATAGATAATAGATTTTAGAGAACAAATTCTAGAGGGAATACTCCCACGAATGAGTGCATAATATGAAAATTTTAGATTTTGCAAGTTTTTCTTGCTCTTGTTTTGCATTTTCCTGATTTTTCTGTATGCTCCTGGTATCTGATTTTTGCCTCTGGTTCTAAAAATCTGCAATCTAATACCTAAAATATCAACTATGTTCATCGATGAAGTCATACTTACCTGCAGAGCTGGAAAGTGAGGAGATGGAGCTGTCTCGTGGAGACGTGAAAAATATATCCCCAATGGAGGACCATTCGGTGGTGATGGAGGGAATGGTGGGAATATCGTACTCAGGGCAACGACCCATGAAACGACACTCATACGCTATCGTCATGCAAAAGTCATCAAATCCCCTGAAGGCGAACGTGGTGCGACACAAGAAATGCATGGAGCCACTGCAGAAGATACGATCCTCGAAGTCCCTGTAGGAACGATCGTCACCAATATCCAAACTGGAGCTATCATCGTCGATCTCACGACTCCAGGCCAAGAACACACGCTCTGTCATGGTGGAAGAGGATGATTCGGAAATGCACACTTCCCTTCGAGTACTCGACAGGCCCCGAACTTTGCTGAAGTCGGAGATATAGGTGACGAAGTCGAAGTGAAGATGGAGCTGAAACTCGTAGCAGATGTCGGACTCGTAGGCCTTCCCAATGCTGGAAAGTCTACCGTCATACAATCCATCACGAATGTAAAACCAAAAATCGCAGACTATGCCTTCACGACTCTGATACCAAATCTCGGAGTCATGGAACACAAGTGACGCTCTCTTGTAATAGAAGATGTGCCAGGACTCATCGAAGGAGCAAGTGAGGGAAAAGGTCTCGGTACACAATTTCTCAAACACATAGATCGATGCCATATCATCATCCACCTCATAGATGCGAGTCAGTGAGAAGATGAGATGATCGAAGCCTATAGAGTGATACGAGGCGAACTCGAAAAATGGAGTGAAGCGATGGGGAAGAAGGAAGAGATCATAGTATTCTCGAAAGCGGATATCATCGATCCTGAGATGCTCGAAGAGATGCGAGTGAACTTCGAGAAGGCTACTGGTAAGAAGGTCGCCCTCACGATATCTGCATGAGCCTATATCCGTATCGATACCCTGAAAGATCTCCTCATAGCAAGTATACCAGAAAAGAAACGAGAGACGATAACCATCACAGAGGACGAAGAAGGCTATATCCAAGAGACTCGCGAATGATGAGATGATACAGATGAAAGTATACACGTCTATGATATGAAACGTGTACATGATCCGAAGAGATTCACTATATCACGTATCGATGCTGCGAACTTCGAAGTGAAGTGAGAACGTATCGAAGAGATCGTCCGTATGACGAATATGCAGTATACCGAGTGAGTCAATCGCGTCTATGACGTCATGGAAAAACTCGGAATCATCCGGAAGATCAAAGGAACTCTCGTATCAGAAATGTCGAATGGCGGAACGACAGGATTCTTCGAAGGGGAAGATGATATCGAGACTCATGCTGTCTGGATAGCTGGACGGAAATTCTCTCTCGAAAATGTCCTCTTCATGAAAGGAGATCGGGAATAGAGAGGACTTGAAATATGGAAGAAAATAGTATACTTGAAAGTATGACTTCCATCTCCTCATCGGATTCGAAAGATATGACTCTTACTCTCGTGAAAGGAGTTGTATTGATAGCACTTTTCATATACTCCCTCCAGTTCTTCACCCTCGATATCAATCAACAAGTGATGAGTTCATTTATGCATGGACCAAACCTGATATTTCATGAGGCAGGACATGTGATATTCATGCCCTTTGGAGAGTTTATCACGATCCTCGGATGAAGCCTTGGACAGATCCTTATGCCACTCATCGTGACCTTCGTATTCATCTTTCAGGAGCGTGCATACTACTCAGCTGCATTTGGACTCTGGTGGGTCGGGCAAAGTCTCACAGATGTCGCACTCTATATTGCTGATGCGAGCGCTCGGAACCTCCCTCTCATCGGTGGAATGAGTGAGGAAGCACATGACACTGGGGGAATCTTCTCACAATGATAGATCTCCTCCGCTACGATCATGTCATCGGTATTATGATCCACTACATTGGTATGTTCATCATGTTAGGAGCATTTCTCTGGGCAACTCGAACTCTCATGAAGGAATATTTAGGATAAAGATTATTTCTATAAGAATCAGGAAAAAATACTTTCTCCTGATTTTTTTGTTAGTTTCTGGAGAAATATGTCTCTGTTTTTTGACAAAAAAAATGCCTTATGGTAGCATAGATATATGACTCCAGAAGAAAAAAACTCATACATACTTCGTCGTGATGGGATAGTCGAAGTGCTCGACTCACTCAAAGGTCACTGGGATCTCGCAGAAGGACTCTCGGCACTCGTAGGAAGCTCCTATGTGACTCCTGAGCTCATCGATGGGATAGAGCATATCCTACGAGAATCCATACAAGCGGTGAAAGATGATACTGTACGAGCAAAAATCCAAGCAGGACTCGATCGGATAACAGCGATAAAAGAAAAAGAGAGCCAGGAAAGAACCTCAGAACAGATGCTCCTCGATGAAGAACTCCTTACCAAATTTATTGTTTAAATTAATTATATGACTGAGACACCAAATTCACATGAAGATATTGCAAGATCATTGGATACAAAACTAAGATTGGCAGACCTACCTGATAGTTCTAATGATATCGATGCACTCAGTAAACATCTCGATAAACCAGAAAAGATTTTGGCGATTAAAGCTATAACTGGAGCCTCGATTGAGGCTGCTATACAAAAAATAAGGGCAAAAGAATGACCGCTGAGTCCAAGTGATCAGAAAATTCTTGGATTATATGAAAGGCTTTTTGCTATGGAAGCGAGCCTGAATAAGCAACTCGCCATTACCAATAAACCCTCTGGAAAAATAAGCGCTGTCCTGAATGGCAATGGTGGAGCCCTGAACTTCGAGCAACTCAAAAATCTTCCACCCGAAAAAATCCAAGAACTCTTCCGGTCCGTAAATAAAGGTGATCTCATCGCAATGGCGCGAAGTATCCCTGAAAAGAAGCCTGAATGAGTAGATCAACTTACCTTCGATCTTCTCAAATCCATAGTCTCTGCGACTCTTGCAACTATGATCCAAAATGGGGTAACCATAGAGAATCAGGGCGATATAGATTTTCTAGAAAAAAATGGAAATGATCAAATAAAACTAGCGATCAAAAAAGCAAAAGAATGAACATGAATCCTAAAAGACTATACATGAAATCCTAAGGTAATAATAAAATCAAATGGATCTGACGTATCTCTCGATCCACTAGTTGATGCGAGTGAAAAACTCATAAAAGGTATCGATATATCCAAAGTCAATACTGTCGATCTCAAGGTCGGTGCTGAACAACTCAAAAAACAACTTCCAGTATGAACAGATAAAGCAAAAATGGAAGAGATGGTACGTGGTCTTCTTGATTCAAAAAATGGAGCACTCCGAGGTTTAGGAGAGCTGATGAAGATATTCTGAGCACTCTTGGGTCTGAATTTCGATAAAAAGGCTGCTCCAGGTGAGAAAACACTTGAGCTCGATAAGAAATGAAAGAGGGATTTTCTAGAGTCAATGAGCAAAAAAAATGATAGATATGATAT
>JAYWFD010000098.1:0-4425 GCA_043778965.1 Candidatus Altimarinota bacterium | reverse complement strand
TTTGTAATAGTATTTTAAGGGTATTGAGTGCATTTTCATCAATATCAACTACATCAATAATTACCTTTTCAATATGCCTATATTTTGCTATCAACAGTGGGAGAAAATTACCAACTCCAATAGATGGCTCTAGTATTTTTACTATTTTACTATTAATTTCTGGCAGATCTTTGACTACCGAATAACAGATATCTTGTCTTGTATAATAAGCTGACTTTTCAGTACGAGTTGTATTTGCTAATTCTGCTATTTTGGAGAGGGTTGGATAATCATATGTTTCTAGATTTTCGGAAAGATATGATTGTAAACTGCTTATATCCTGCAGAGTATAAGTATCGATAATTTTTTTTATTGATTGGTCACTGTATTTTTTACTAAAAAGAAATGTCTTTATTTTTTGTGCTATTTGATGAAAAATAATAGTAGGAACAGCTTCTCATAGACAATGACGAATATTCATTTCCTCTTTTGATAGAAAAATTGCCTTATCTTCAGGATTCAATTCATTGAGTACTTTTAATGGTACACTTGTCCAATTAAAAGAACCTGGCACTGACATCATCAACATAACTTCGCGAATACTAAATACCCTATCATCTACTGGATGAACTGTATTTTGACTCGATAAAATATCATTTCTAGTATGTACACATGGTGCTGCTTTACCCCAATACTGTCTCTTATATTTGTCTCCATTTTTATTTACATTAAAGACAATTTTTTCATCGACAACTTTATGTGGAATCTTATTGGGATCAATATTATCGAATGCTGATTCTCATTCTTTAATTGAATCAATCCATGTCCTCATACGAGACGGATATTTTTTAAAATTATGGTAAATATCATCTGATAGGCTGGTGCCCATAGTTTCTAATGCTGGCAGATGTCATATTACTTCTTTCAATGTTCTTTCTGGTACTAAACTCGGAAAAATATCAAAAGGCGTAACCTCTATAAGATTTTTACGAGTTCCAATAACGAGCGTT
The DNA here is from genome assembly GCA_043778965.1 of Candidatus Altimarinota bacterium. Lineage (GTDB taxonomy): Bacteria > Patescibacteriota > Gracilibacteria > BD1-5 > UBA2023 > JAGOMW01. The sequence goes on along the minus strand of JAYWFD010000098.1, from coordinate 3,436 downwards.
CTGGTTCTACTAGATGGATTTCCATAATCTTTGAAATTTATCACTTGATATGTGATATGGTATAGTCAGCCTAGACTTGATTCTATTGCTTCCTTTATGGTTTTATCTTTCCCATCTGCATCGAGACATTCTGACTTTAGAAATGCACGAACATTTTCAAATATAAAAAATTTCGGCAAAATTTCTTTAGTAAGAAGAATGGATTCTATAACGAGTGAATTTCTATTAAGTTCGTTTCCTTTTTTATGATTTGCTACTGACATCCCTTGGCATGGTGGAGTAGCAATAAGAACATCGAGATCATTTCAAGTCTTTGATATATTCCACCTTTCTAGTTCAGATCTAATTTTATTTTTAGACACTTCCATAGTGATATCATCGCTAATATATCAAGAATCATATTTGCATTTATGATTCAATTTTTGAATATTGAGTCGTTTTTCAAGGATCTCAACTGTTGCCACACAAGAAAAATCCTCTAGTTGAAATCCATGGCATCCTATTCAGGCACTACTAAACAAGCTAATATATGTCAGTGGTTTTTCTATTTTCATAATTATTTTACTGAAATCGTATTTTGATTATAGGAAAACTGCAAATATTACAAGCTATCTCATCAATTTTTATCTCCCACTACCTCCTCTCGGAGCCGACGGTCGTGGAGCTGGTCTACCAGATGACCTCTGTTGTGATCGTGGTGCACTACTCGGTCGAGCCGATGAATTCGGAGAGTTCGGTGTCCGATTCGGTGTTGATTTTTGCGGAGCGTGATGATCTCGTCTCTGTGGAACTGATCCTCGAGGAGCTGATGATGTCTCTCGTCTCGGCTGTTGTGGTCGACCCTGTCCACCTCGTCCCTGTTGTTTGGGAGGAGAGAGTGTGAAGTTAGATTTTGGGAATGGGTGATCATCGATGACGGGGATCTTCTGACTGATCAGTTTCTCGATATCGATAAGGAACTGGAGATCATCATGCTCACAGAACGAGTAGGCGACACCGCGAGCCCCCGCTCGACCCGTCCGCCCGATACGGTGGACATAGGTCTCAGAGATATTCGGGATATCGTAGTTGATCATATATTCGAGAGCGTCGATATCGATCCCACGAGAGGCGATATCGGTCGCGACGAGGACACGAGTCGTCTGCTCCTTGAAGTTGGAGAGTGCCCGCTGTCTATTGTTCTGAGACTTGTTCCCATGGATCGCCTCAGCGGATATCCCCTTCTCGATGAGGAACTTGGTCACCTTGTCAGCTCCATGCTTCGTTTCAGTAAAAACGAGTACATTTCGGATACTCGTATCCTTGAGGATATGCACCATGAGTGGATTTTTGTTCACCCGATCCACATGATAGACATGTTGGGTGATCGTCTCAGCCGTAGTCGATACTGGCGTGATCTCTACTTTGAGGGGATTTTTGAGCATGCTATGTGCGAGAGTCGCGATCGCGGGAGCCATCGTCGCTGAGAAAAACAGAGTCTGTCGTTTGACGGGTATGACCTTGAGGAGCTTTTTGACATCGTTGACAAATCCCATATCGAGCATGCGATCCGCCTCATCTAGGACGAACATCTCCACATCCGCGAGTGAGATATGTCCCTGATTCATGAGGTCAAGGAGTCTTCCAGGAGTGGCGATCAATATGTCGACTCACTGGCGAAGACGCTCGACCTGCTTGCCCTGACTCACACCACCGAACACGACGGTCTGGTGGAGTCCTGCGTATCGTCCATAGGACTGAAAGCTCTCCTCGATCTGGATAGCGAGCTCTCGAGTGGGAGTGACGATGAGAGTCTTGATCTTGCGTTTTCCCTTATTGGGATCTTTTTTTGCAACAAGGAGCTGGATGATAGGAATCGCGAATGCAGCAGTCTTGCCCGTACCGGTCTGAGCCAGTCACTGGAAATCTCGACCCCCGAGGATAGATGGGATCGCTTGTTCCTGGATCGGAGTTGGAGAGGTATATCACTCGTCAGAGATGGCTCTGAGAATCGGTTCTATGATCGGGAGTTCGGAAAATAACATGGAAAAAAGAATGAAGAATAACAAAGAGTGCTAGTATATGCGTAGAATGAGAAAAGCAAGGCTAAAAAATTGACGTATTACCGAATCAAATGAAATTAAGTTACTTATTTGGTGAAATATTAATTCTAATTAATATTTCTGTGAGTATGGCGTGAATAGATATGGGTCTAATTGACTTTACTCTCACTCTCAATACTATCCATAGCACTTCTCAGAAATTTTTCAGAGTGAGTCAGGAGTATATCCCGTTTTTTCATATAAATATCAAATAGGAATAGTGTCAAATGAACGCTCTTTTCAAAACAACCCTTATTGCTGGGGCAATGGCAATTTTTGCAAATACTGTGCAAGCAGCAAGTGCAAGTTCGTGTGGTAGCTACAACACATCATCGTTGTCTTGTCCATACAAGCCAACGTATGCAGTGAGCTATGCTGTAACAAACGCAATGTATGGTACAGGTAGTACTGGCTTTCCCGACTATACGGGTGTTGGTGGTGACTGTACTAACTTCGCTAGCAGCGTCATCATGTCAGGTTTGGTAGGTAATACTACACCAAACACGGTGGTAAATGCAGCAAAATACTTCGCCATCGGCCCATCATGGTACTTCATTTGGGGTTCTCCAATTAGTCGTGGTCCAGCATGGACTGGTGCGAATGACTTTTATAACTTTGCGAAAGGCACTCGTACTAAAGGTATGAAATTTACCTTCATTACGAAAGATAGTCCTACTGTAGCACTAAATTTCAGTGCGATACAAGTTGGCGATCTTATATTCGCTGACTGGACTGGTAATGGAATCATTGATCACTCAATGATCGTTACTGGCAAAACAGCGAACAGTTATGCTGGAATTCAGGTAAGTTACCGTAATAGTACTGGTTATAGTCCACAGGTCAATCGGCCACTATGAGGGTTCAATAGCACGCAAATCGTGTTTCATGTATATCGCCCCATTAATTATCAAGATTAAGAAGACGATAACATCTTGAAAATAGGGGGTGTGCCCCCTATTCTTTTTATTATAAATTATTAAAATGTTTTATACCAATTTTTGTTCTATGAAAATACTTTGACCAACATTACTCGTATGATGAATCATTACAAGTGCAACTTACTTTTACACTAATCGAGTCATTGATGAAATACCACAAAAACCAATTGTAACAATTCAGTCTGAAAATAAAGTAATTGTATCGCAGATACTAACTAATAGTTGAATAGTCAGTGTATCACCAATCAATAACTCTTTTTTGACTTTCGTAGATAAGAATCTAACTTTACACATTCGCATACAAGGTATGTGATGGTATAGGGATTGTATTTCTGGAAGATTAAGTAACGATGAATGCATGGGGAATATTGAAAATGCAATGAAGATAGAGGAGATTATAAAACAAAAACCCAGTTT
>JAYWFD010000097.1:0-4487 GCA_043778965.1 Candidatus Altimarinota bacterium | reverse complement strand
GGATGGATAGCCTGAAGTTGTCGTAAATGATGCTCTGTATTTGTAGGACGACCTCATTCAGAGGTTCAGAGAAGATGGACTTCGGTGTTCATATATATTCTTTATAATAAATTAAGTTAATCTGTCAATCTCCAAACATATAAATTAGTAGATCAACACAGATCTCTGACTCATCCGGTTTCCCAGGTTCAAATGGATCAGGCTCTGTAGCTAATATTTTTTCAGTGGGGTTCCTCTTTGATTTTTCAGTAAAACTTCCCTCAAGTATTTATTCATTCTTGTTCCATGGAAAGGAGCAGATCTCGATCCACTCAAGGATTATAGTCTGTATCGAGTATTCTATTCACAAGGAAATTATGTGCTATAACGAGATCCTCTGGATTCCAAGTATCTCTTATGTATTTTCTACGTTCTCGATTGCCAGTATGAGAAGATATTTCCAAGGTGGATAGTTCTGAAAGTTTCATATATACTATAGTTTAAAAAATCTCCTCCAGTTTTCACTGAAGGAGAGGTGCATATATTCTAGAGATTCTAAACTATATAAATCTACCCTTCAGTGACGACTGAAAGAAGAAATAAAAATAGAAAAATGTTGAGTTATGATTTTTTTGCATATTCGAAGATATGTGTTCATGGTATATCTTCTCGAAGCTTTGTCAAAAGTTTTTTAGACTTTTGCTTTCGTTGTCTTTTTTGGAATGGATTTTTGAGGAAGAGATTTTTTTATTGTAGATAGCTTCTTTGGTAGTGTTTTTATGGGAGTATTAGCTAGCTTTTTATCTTGATATTCTGCGTAGATGACACGTGCGACTCAAGCAATTGGTACGGCAAGTATGATTCCGAGGATCCCTCAGAGACTTGCTCATGCTATCATGATGATAAACACGAAAAGCGGAGAAAGATCAAGAGCTTTACTCATGACATAGGGGACTAGCATGTCATTTTCTATACGCTGGATGATGAGATAGAGGAAAGTGATAGCAATGGCGACTTCCCATCAGATACCAAGCCCTATTATGGCAGCAGGGATGAGAGCTATAAGAGGTCAGATATAGGGGATGAATTCCATGATGCCACCGATCAGCGCAAGAGAGAATTTGTTTTCGATTTGAAATGATTCTATATCGAGTAGGTTTCTTACAAGCTCAGTATTAAGAGTAAACTCAAGAAGGGAAAGCCCAAGATATGTAACTATGAAAATACTTACGGAAAGGATGAGGGTAGCCTTTATCCAAGAATTACATACATTTTGTACGGAGCGGTAATGATTTCTTAAGTATATATCGAAGTTATCTGGAGCGAAACTCAAGAGGAATTTTCCTATTTCACGTCTTTCGAGAACCATAAGAAAAGTCATGATGGCGATGAATGCCCAGTTTGCTACAACGCCTCATACAGCACTCACTATGGATATGCTACCACTGGTAAGTGAAGAGATTTGGGTAGTGATGATCGACTGTATATTTCCGGCATTTTGTTTGATGATATCGAGAGTATGTTCTATATTTGATTCTCAGAAGACAAGACGGATCACCTTTTCTATATAAGGGTGAAATTTGAAACCAGAGAGACCTTCACGAAGATATACTGACTGTGCAGTATTCACCCAATTTGTTACTGTAGTGACAGTATTGGTGACGTAGTCTATGATGATAGGTATGAGTGTTCCTATAACGATACTTCAAAGGAAAAATATGATAATATAAACCCCAATAACACTTATCCATGCGGGAATACTATATTTCTCACCTATTTCAGCGAGAGGATTGATAAGTATGGTGATAAATCCCGCAATGACAACAATGACAACAAGTGATGAAAGAGTATAGAGGACATAGAGCAGGAGAACAAAACAAAGAAGGATGAGTATTTTTTTGGTCCAAGTAAGGAGTTCAGTATTCATAAAATGATTTTAGATGTTTGTATTATAAGAAAAATCTCCATTTTTCAATGGAGAAAATACTAGTTGAGTTCATCGATTTTTTTATCGAGTAGATCTATCGTGTGACTCAAGAATTCTTTTAATATAAGCTTCTTTGTTTCACTCATTTTGAGTTTTCCAGTTTTTTCCAATCGTGTTTCTAAAGACATACGTATTTTTCTATATGCTTCTTGGCGATCAGTTTTATCCGGGATAGATTTTGCTAATTTTATACTTAAATCTTTGATGATTCTTGATCATTGAGCTTTGTAGGATTCTATGATGTATGTATTTATATCTTGTTTAAGTTTTTGTTCCTCTTCGCTCTCTTCTATAGTTTTGGAGTTTTCAATAGATGTAGATCCACTATAGAACTCTCATTTGGTTTCATTTTCATTCTTGTCATTCTTTGAATTGCTACCAGTTTCAGAAGATATTGGAAGGATATTCGATCAAGTATTATCAAAGAGCTTACCACTTAATGATGCAGCATAGGACGTATCAAAAATAAAAAAAATCCCTAAAAAAATAAGACTGATTTTCCAGAAAGATATGTAAATATTTGAATGCATTTCAACTGAAGCATATTCAGAACAGTCCAGATTGCAAATTCTCTATGTAAAGATTTAGTGAAGAGCATTTCTTATATATTATACATCATTTCTTATTATTGTAGCTATAGAGTTATGGATACTGCAGAGTGATATATAATTTTGATTAGAGTTTTTTAGAAAAATAAGAGAATCTCATTTTTGGATATTTTTTGAGGAAAGATTAAGATTTTTTCCAAGACGTATTTGTTCAAGCTCTCAGGGCTCGATCTCAAGAATAGGAATAGCATGAAATAATATAGCGTAGTCTATAGGGAGAGGATTTTCTAATGATGACGTAGTCTCTACGCAGAGTGTTCCATGTTCTGTGAATATCTGAGTTCGGCGTAAGTATGAGATATATCATCCTTGTACTCAGAAAAAATCTCCTATGAGAGGCGCAAATGATCTTACGTAGCCACCAGAGGAAAGAATCATTCGAATTTTCACATAGAGTCCAGTGAGTTCGATAATTTCTACTTCATATACCTGAATGGGTCTTTTGGGTAAGATGAAACTTTCTCACTTTCTCGCGAGATCATATGCACGTTCTCATTCCACATGTAGAGCACTATACATCGGGGGTATTTGTTCTGTCTGGGAAGAGATAAAATTCCTGAGCTCATCTTCGGTTTTTGTATGAAAATGACTCATATCTACAGGACAGATCGATGTCCCAGCGTCAAGAGAGTCAGTCCTTCCATTAAAATTTACAGTGAAAATATATTCTTTTTTTGCATTTTCGATAAGGGGGAGAAGTTTTGTGCTGTTTTCTGTGGCAATAAGGAGGCATCCTGTCGCAAGAGGATCAAGAGTCCCTGAGTGCCCCATTTTTTTAATGCCAAGAGTTTTGCGAAGTGATCGTATAACATCAAAACTTGATATGCCAAGCGGTTTATCTATGAGAAAGAACATAACTAGAGAAATTCTTGAATATTATTGCTCTCCAAGTTCGCTATATTTTGCAGAACGAGGGTGATCGAGAAAGCGAGGAGGGTATGTCCATGACCATTTTTTCCCATCTATGACTCCTCCAGCACCAAATATATTATAGTATCCAAGATTGATAAGTACCCTTCCGATAATATCCTTTCTTTTAATAAAATGTGCTGTCATATCTTCACCAATACATGTTCTGAAACATGATCGGGAGTCGGCTGAATTATTTCGATTATCACCCATGACCCAATAATATCCTTCTGGTATGAGAAATTGATTTGTTTTTACATTCTCAGGCAGTCGAGTCTGTCACATATTTACACTGGAAAGATAATATTCAGTTATTTTTACAAATTTATCAGTTCAAGCTTTTTTGATTGATAATTCACCCCCCTCAAAGAAGAGAGTATCTCCAGGAAGTCATAGTATGCGTTTTATATAGTACTCCTTTTGTCTATCAACGTGAGGAGTTATAACCACGACATCTCCACGTACAGGATCACCTATATGTATAGGGATATTTTTGAGTATTGTGGATGAAAAAGTATTCCAACTCGTCATACTTGAGCTAGAGTCAGAAAAACTTACAGGAAGATTCAGATAGGAAAATTTATCGACGATGATGTACTCCTTGTCATGATAGCTCATTTCCATGGAACTTCCATTGATCCGAAATGGTGTCACGATAAAAGTTCGAACAATAATCACTATTATAAAGATAATGACTATATCTCGCATAAATCCAATAAATTCCCGAAGAGTGCTATTGGTTTCTGATATTTCTTCAGTTTGAAAAGATTCGCTTGTAGGTTGCATTACAGGAAGATTATGGATAAAGAGGACTGTTTAATGTATATTTATTTTCAGTGACAACTTTTATATTTTTTTCCGCTTCCACAAGGGCATGGATCATTTCTCCCCACTCATGTATACTGGTTTTTAGATAGGGCATTTGTATGTATGACACGAACATCAGGTTGCATAAGAGGAGCTTCTTCGGAGTAATCTGTATGGCTCATATGACTTGCTGAAAT
>JAYWFD010000096.1:0-11877 GCA_043778965.1 Candidatus Altimarinota bacterium | reverse complement strand
TATAGCATAGTGCACTATAGGCAACATTTTCTGATTGAAATCCTATTACAAAACTGAGATAAGTATTTTTTGCTCCGAAAACTGCATCAGCAAATTCGGAATTCTCATTATTATCAAAGTGGAAAATATGTTCGAAGGGAAATATATCTATAAGACTCTGAAAGTTCTTAAAAAAACTTTTTCATGCGTCGTATTCTCGATTATATGAAGTAGCATTTTTATATTCCTTATCATCCAGTACTTTGATTCTATCACTCTCAGGATATCGGCATATTTTTCCATTCCTTCTATAGAGATTGAGTATTTCCCAACTTCAGAGTTCTTTGATAAACTCCCGAAATGGAGTTTTCTTGCGTTTTTCTTGGATGAGTTTTTGGAAATATTCGATTCGAGACATAAATAAAAATTAAAAACAAAATCCAGATTTCATACGATCGAGCCAATGCATTCTCGGAATAGGAAGTGAATGTTTCATAAGAAAATCATATTCCATCCTGACTATTCGGTAATAGTTTCATTTCTCATCTACGATAACTTTTTCAAGTATAGTAGGATCGATGTACCACTCTTTTGTTGCTGTGGTTTTATCATCGCGAACGAAACGAAGTGGAGTGTGGCGATCCAGAGTTTCTGATGCCTGGATTGCTTCACCTCCCAGGGGGACTTCTCTCCTCATTTCACTCGGATTCACCTTTTCCTTCGCAATGACAGGAACAGTACGAAAACCTTGAAACTTATCCAGCTTACTACTTTTCACTACTTCCAATCATTCGGGAATATCCACTTTGATTGGCTCATCTCGCCAAAGATATCATTCTTTCTCGATTTCTTCTTTCGTAAAACTCTCATCGATGATACATGCAGCAGTATCATTGAAATAGAAGGGATTCATCGAAGCTGGGAAGAAATCACCAAGCATCCCATCCGCCTCCATCGATACGAATATTTTCTCTGTAAGAATTTCCCATTCTTCCTTCGAATATTGTTTATTCAGTATATAATAAGATTTATTTTTCAGACCGATACAGCCAAGGCAGAAATTACAATTTTCTAGATAATACGAATAATAAATATGAGATCCGACGATAAAATCAGAACAATACACATGATTCCCTCATCAGGAATTGATAACATTATACCCATGATCAAAAAATGGAGAACCAGCGGAGATCACATTATACATATGATTATTTCAGTCCATTGATCCTACGAGGAGTGTATTTTTTCCATTCGTAAGATTAAATGAGTAATATCCATCCTCCACATTTCTCGAATTAGTAATATAGATTCATGTCGTGTTGGTACTGACAAGATTATCACCATCTTTCGAAAGTCCAAGATAGTATTTCTCGAATCATTTTTGGTCTTGTAGCATTTTCTTTTTTACTTCTTCATATTGTTCTTTGGTATATTGCTTGTTTTTGATGCAATATGAAGTATTCGTCAGATGGTCACAGTAGATACAGTCATGACATCCGACGAGATTCGTCGAGAACCATATATTGCTGCTATCGAGGATAAATCAAGAGTAGAAGACAAAACTTGAGCGGACGACACAATTGGATTGATACACGTTTTCACAGTTATTCCACACCATCACACTGTTAAATACATTTCGACAATTCTCTTTTACTTCAAATGAGTAGAGGACATTTTCGACATCATAGAGTCCAATATCGAGATAGCAGTTATGAGTTCCCCATCAAGACGAATCCGTGTATTCTGAGTTTTCGACAATAGGGAATTGTCGGAGAGCGGAAAATGGCACTTTCGAAAATAGTTTTTTATAATTCTCAAAAAAAGAAATCTCGGAATTATAATCTATTCCATACTCTATAAATTCAGAGGATATCTTAGAGAACTCTTTTGGAGATAAGATATTCGGTGATCGTGAAGTCTCTGGAAATACAGAAATAATTCCATCTCGTTTATAAAAATTTACTGGATACCATCAAGCAATATGCTTTATAAAGTCACGGAAAGAAGTATTTTTTACTTTTTCTTGGATTAGTTTCTCATAATGAGGTATAGTTGACATGACTCTATTTTAGAGAAAAATATGAGAAATCAAATTTAGTAATTGAGATATATTTTTGTCCGTTCTTTATATCGCTCATCAGGGTGCTTTCGAGGGATAGGAAGAGAATGTTTTCTATAGAATTCGAGTTCAGCTCGCACAATACGAAATGGTCGTCATGTCACTTCACATTCGATCGCCCAGTTCAGTATATCATCAGGGATTTGCGATATATCATGAGGGAGTTTGGATGCTGGTATAGTTTTCTCCACTTTCGGGAAGGGCGATTCATAGTCTGACCAGGCGAATCCCTGACTCAGTGCTTTCTCTTTCGAGAGAGGATATTTTATCATGTTCATCGTCTGGTTGTACCCGAAGTGGCTGTATTTCGCAGGAAAAAATTCTCCCCATTCTCTAGTCTGTTTCATGTACTCGATTATCCGTGGAACGAGTGTTTCATATTCCTCTTTCGAATACTGCCTATTCAGGATACAATAACTCGATTCTCGGAGTCCGACACAACCGAAACAGTCATGAACATTATTTACACAGTATGCTGAATAATAGAGATTCGATATGTTCGCCCAAGAGTAGATACTAAAATAGCTCGAGCTGTAAGCTTCACCGACCACTATAGATTCGTATGAATGATCAAGTCTATCTCACCAGAGGTCGACATCCATAGCGAGTCGAGCATCTCTGAGTCTTGATGAAAAGCGTATATCTTCACATTCATGCAGCATGAGGGAATGCCCGATATTTTTTGAGTTAAATACGCGTGTCGAGGTATAAGTATTTTCTGAAAGAGTATTTTTTATCTTATATCCAGTATAGCCTGATTGTTTGAGAAATTGGTTTACCTCCTTATATTGAGGATCGAGAGATGTTCCTCGAAGTTCGCTATATTTTTTCTCATACTCTTCTTTTGTATATTCTCTGTTGAAGATAGAGAATTCCTTATTTTTGAGACCATAGCAACCATAGCAATTTCTGCACCCCTCACAGTCGTAGAGAAATAGAGCATCTCGACAATCTCTCACATCAAATGAGAAATGGACATTATAACAATTTCGAGCATCAAGAAGTTCGTAGCAATTTTGACAATCAGAAATAGCTAAACAATCGATACAATCCTTCGAGCTCCACATATCTACGGTATAAGAACAATCCTCAGTATCCTTACCATTGAAACAAAGATAACAATTTTTGAGATCACTACAGTTGTCCGAATAATCAGAATTTTCCATACCAAGAGATATAGACTTTCCAGGCATAGGAACAACTTTTTTCAGCTCTCACCATTGTTCAAAAAATGATCTCGAAAAATCAAAATTTTGACCATACTGGAGTGCATCCCACTTATCCGAGTACCAATAATCACTCTTATAGACCGGACACGGAGCATCCGGAGAAAAAAGTGATATGATATCTTTCCCTGTCGCATCACACTTTCTCTTGTAGATATTTTTCTCATTTCTCCAGGCGTATCTTCGGATCTTGCGACACTTCGGACAGTGTGTCGGGAAGGGAAGCTCGAACCTCTGTCAAGCGATCGTCGGAGCAAGTCGAATGAGAAAATCCGCATCGATATTGGTAATATCGAAAGTATTTGAACAATGGGAACATGTACGAATTTCGAGGATTTTTTCTGTCATATTTGGATTATTATGAAGTTTATATATTTTGCAAAAAATTAGGATAGTACTTCCTTCTCATAACACTTTTTATCTCACAAGGGGATTATGCTTGCTACGACAACACTTCCCGATTATAACATTCCTCACAATACACTTTCTCAGGTCTCTCTCTCGAATAGGTAGTGATCATATCTCTACTACGCTTGTCACACTTTCTCTCGAAGAGTTTTCTCGGATTTCTCATCTTCATACGATCAAGGTGTCTCACATCGGGATGTCTCTTTGGAATAGGGAGAGAGTGTTTTCTGTAGAATTCGAGTTTTTGCTTGATAATCCGAAATGGTTTCCCACTCACTTCACACTCGATTGCCCAGTTCAGGATGTCATCTGGAATTCACTCTATCGTATCTGGTAACTTCGGAGCAGGAATGAGGTATTTTTTCCCGCCAAAAGTCGGAGATACTTTTGCATAGAACTCCATATCTTTATCCGTGATGGGAAAAAGAGCACTACACTTTTTACAAGTCTTATTTTCTATGAGATGTTCAGAGAGAGGGATAGGGTACATGCTATTGGGATAATTGGAGAATTAATGGTTCGATATCTCTATATTATTTCTTTCTATTTATCTCAAGTGTTTGAGTATACGTCTCAAGTGGTTTTGCTACAGTCGACACATGCATAGATATCCATGAAAAATATGAACAATATTGGAGTATATACATATAAAGTTGTTTTTTCTTATCACCGTAGCCATATCTATCGAGAAAGTCAGTGTATTCATCGAAATTAAAAGCATCCTTATCAAGAAATGTACTCCAAAATATACCACCGACATAGTATTCAGCAATATCGATATATCGATCAGCTATAATCAATCCTTCCACATCGATAATCCATGCGTGATTTTTTCCTTGAGAAATGAGGATATTATCTGCACGAAAGTCATTATGACAGAGACAATATTCTTCTTGTATTTCTTCATATAAAGAAGGAAGGATTCCTATTAATCTTTCGAGAATTCATCTGAGTTCTTTATCTGTGACTTGTTCTATTCTGTCTCGAATTTTCTTTTCAAAATCAATCTTCAATGTATTTTTCTGAATAAAAGGAAAGGAGATGATATCATTTTTTTGAAATTCAGAAAGTGCCTGAATAATTATCCTTTGGTCTTGCTCAAAACTTTTTGGGACAAACCCATCAAGTCGCTCTAGAAGTAAAAATTGAATACTATCATCTTTATAGAAGTGATAAGGTTTCGCAGAGATAGATAGATTTCCGAGAATCATAAGAATCTGATATTCCTTTTCGAGCTTTCATCAGAACATTGCATCTTCAGGAACTTTAAGAATATTAGTTCTGAGGAAATATTTTTTTCCATAAAAATCGAGGAAATAATTCAGATTAGTCCTTCCTGTAGGAACTTCAGACAGTATGAAATCCTCACTTTGGAAAAAATGAGTAAGTGCTTTTTTGAGAAATGAAATTTTTTCTTCAAAAGAAGACATAGTAAGAAACAACTAGTTCCCTCATATTATGAAGGAATTATCATTTTTTGCAAAAGTGTTTTAGAGAATCGGCTCTGAAAAATCACTGAGTTTTTGTATCACATCTCCTTGTTCTTTCTCCGCTTTTTTCATCGATTCCAGTTTCGTGCGATTATAGAGAGATCGTGAGCTATCACGTATTCTCATAAGCTTCTCTTTCTGGACTCATTCATCCGCGACATCGAAAGTACGAAGTGAGAATGTATCGGTCGGGATACCATTCACGAGGAGCTTGATATACGCTTCACGAGCGGGGAGATTCCCGAGGTCATAGTCAGTCACCTGTGGCGCAAGATAGCTCTCGATCTTCGGTGCATCATCCATAGACACACGAAAACTCACGAAGGTACCGACATTCCCGAATACCGCATTCTGGAGATGTATCGGTATCTGCGAGAGGAACTGATGAGCGACATGGAGAGAGAGTCAGTACTTGCGAGCTTCTGAGAGGATTTCTGAGAAAGTATCAGTCGCGAAATTCTGGAACTCATCGATATAGAGGTAGAACGGAACACGATCTTTCTGAGGGATATCAGCACGCGTCATCGCTGCCTGATAGAGCTTCGTCACGATCATAGCACCGAGGAATCCCATGATCTCTTCTTGAAGTTTGCCTTTCGGGAGATTCACGATGAGGATCTTCCGCTCATCCATGATTTTACGAAAGTCGATCTTATTCTCACTTCCTGAGAAGATATTCTTGATCATATCGATCGAGAGGATTTGTCCGACTTTATTGAGGATCGGCATGATGGCTTCACTATTGAATTGCTGATTCCAGCCTGCAAATTCATTGGCCCAGAAATTCCGCACGACATCATCCTGTACGACTTCTATGAGACGATAGCGGAAATCCTTGTCCGTAAGACATCTCACGATATCGAATACCGTCGACCCAGGCAGATCATAGAGTGCGAGGACGATCATACGGAGCACATGTTCGAGCTTCGGATTCCAGTTCGTCCCGAAGAATTTCTTAAAAATATCGATAAATCCTTTCGCTCCAATCTGTTTGGATTCTCAGGGTTTCAGAGAAAGAGGATTGAAGGCAAAAGGGAACTCGGTATCCGTCGGATCAAAGAGTACGACATCCTTGATACGATCTTCTGGGATGGATGCCATCACTTCATCGACGAGATCACCATGCGGATCGATCACAGCAAATCCGTTTCCATTTTTGGCATCTTCATTCATCAGGTGTGCGAGGAATTTCGACTTTCCGACCCCCGTCTTTCCGATCACATAGAGATGACGGACTCGATCAGGAGGAAATATACCGACCGCATTTCGTACTCATCGATAGTTCGAGATGCCGAGTGGAGTGATATTTTGAGTATCTCACTTCATCGGTATCGGGACATCGTTGGGTGCTGGAAGTCGCTTGGAGTTAATTCGTAGGAGTTTAGGTTCAGTCTTCGGGTTAGTCGGGAAGTGAAAGAGCGCACCGACTTCTTCTGGAGTGAGTATATATGAAGGGATATTTTTTCGGATGATCTCTCCTAGCGGTGCTCACCCGATACTCTCACCTTTCGAGAAGATAAAGTGATTGTACGGAAAGTGCTTGTACCGATCGAAATATTTCGAGAGAAGTTTCGAGAGAGTATATCGCTTCGTCAGACTCTGTTCGAAGAGCATAATACCGACTTCGAATACCTCATGATGCATCTTATGTTCGAAATATTCATGCGACTTATATTTCCAGTCTTTCTCGATCTTGGGGTTCCAGAGATATTTGTAGAACTGGAGTATCTTCTTCATGCGCACGAGGGCGAACTTCACATGAGCTCCGATGAAAAATCCCCTCTCAGACGTATGTCGAGGACGGAGGGCAAAGTCGAGATATACAGTATCCTCAGGATTCACTTGATCAAACAGGCGGAATATCCCACTCATACTCTCATCTTCTTTATGTATGAGAAATGGATAAAATCCCTTATTCGCGAGCGAAATCCGACTTTTATGAACAGGATATTCAGACGAAAAAATCGGTGAAACCACACTCATGATCTCATATCAAGGGAATCTTGTATAGATCTCATTCGAGATATATTCGAGTGAGTCATCATCTCATGAGACGATGTAGGATATCTGTCTTGAGACCAGTACGACTCCTATATGGATCGTATGATGGAGCGAGTTCGCGACGACATCGAGGAACGCAATAAAATCTTCCTTCGTGCTAGTCGTAGAGTGAAAGGGGATGATATGAAGAGAGGAGAAGCTATTCGACATAGTGTATTTTCTTCTATTATAGTGAAAAAGCTGAGAAAGTACAAATCCACTTCGGGAAAATGGAGAAAAGGATGATAGAGTCAAAAAACATAAATCTCTTTGTAAAATCAAAAATTCTCATAAAATCATATTCATGATACAGGAAGCAAACTTTAATGACATAAGAAGAAACTTTATATTAGCTTTAATTTTATTGATATTATTTCTTCTTTATTGAACGGGGATAAAAATAGAACAACTATTGATTTTTAAGTTTGATATAAAATGAGAGTGGGCAATTATATCTCCATATTGGGATATTTTTATTATTCTAATAATTTTCTTTTTTTATACATTAGCTCGATATTATATATATTGAATTCAGGAGATAAATAAAAGTCAATATAATAGGATTTTTCTTTTAGAGTTCTTAAAAAAATTATCTAGTGAAGATTCCAATAAAATTAAAGATAATGTACAATCTTTTTTGCAAAAAAGCACTAAAAATAATCCAGAAAAGAGCTTAATTATTGAAGATTGTTCAGAGATTCACATAGAAATAGATAATTACGATGAAAAGTTATATTTTTGAATCTTTGCTAAAAATTCTCAATGAGGTCAATTAATTTGAGAACGATATAATATACCTGATAGCTGAAGGGATATTATTATTTCTAAAAATGGTTTTTCATTTAAAAATATCGTGATGTTATTTAACAATAAAAACATTTGGAAAAAATATTGACCTAATTTTATTAGTTTAGTTTTTAAAAAAGAGTTTTCTGATTTATGGTGGCCATTATTATTAATGATACCTCTTTCAGGTATTATTTTAATGAAGCTTATTAAGTTTTTTTATTGTCTTTAACCATGCCCACTTTCCATGACATCCGCATCGCTTCAGGTCTCACGAATTCTCTCTCTCGGGGGAGTTTCGCGGAATTCATGGAACGTGAGACTGGCTATACCTGGGATGGGAGTCCTGAAGGGAAGATCGGCCTCATGCAAGCCTATGAGGCGAAGATGCAGAGTGAAGAAGGGAAAGAGCAGAGAGAGGGAAGTCGATATATCTTCGAGGTAGAGTCTCGCCTCCTTCCTATACTCGCAGAGATGGAGACGCGGGGAGTCGTGCTCGATACGGTGAAGCTCGCTGAGATAGGAGAACGGATACGTGCAGGTATCAAGGTATGTGAAGTCGAGATCTATGATGTGACCTGAGAGTTCTTCAATCTGAATTCTCCGAAACAAGTCGCTGAAATCCTCTTCGGCAAGCTCGGCATCAAACCTACGAAGAAAAATAAGACAGGTTACTCTGTCGATACCGAAGTCCTCGAAGAGATCGCGAAAGAGTATGATGTGGCACATCTCATCATCGAGCATCGCACCCTCTCGAAGCTAAGTTCGACCTATGTCGAGTCACTTCTGAAAGTAGCAGATAAGAAGACACATCGAGTCCATACGACGTATGGTCAGCTCGGTGCTGCGACAGGACGTATGAGTTCCAATGACCCGAATCTCCAGAATATTCCCACAGGGATCGGATATGCGAGTGAGATTAAGTCATGTTTCATCCCAAGCGAAGGTAATGTATTCCTCGTCGCAGACTACTCACAGATCGAGATACGAGTGCTTGCCTGGCTCTCTCAGGATCATGCCCTCCTCGATGCATTCGAGAATGGCGAAGATATCCATGCTCGTACGGCGAAATTTCTTTTTGCTGATAGTTCCCGTCATCCTGAGTGAAACGAAGGATCCAGAAGCATGGATGTTCACCCACAAGGGGTGTACTGACTATCGCAAGCTCAACATGACGGAAACCAATGGAAACCCACCCAAGAACAGCGACGTATCGCGAAGACGGTGAATTTCGGAGTGATATATGGGATCACATGATTTGGACTTGCGAAGACACTCGGAGCACCACCATGGGAAGCGACTGCATATATCGAAGCATTCTATGCGAAGTACCCATGAGCGAAGAACTACTACGAGACGATCCTCGAAGATGGTCGTGCACTCGGATATGTCGAGACGGCTTTCGGTCGGAGACGGTATATTCCAGGCCTAAATGACGCCAATAAGATGGCACGCTCGATCGCAGAACGTGAAGCGATCAATATGCCGATCCAATGAACTGCCGCTGATATGCTCAAGATTGCCATGCTCGATATAGATGCGAAAGTTCGCGAGAATAATCTTCGTGGCTCTATGATACTCCAAGTCCACGATGAACTCGTCTTCGATATCCCGAAGGATGAAGTCGTAACTTGGGAGCAGATCGTACGAGAATCAATGGAAGAAATACTCACGCGACATGCCCCGAAACATGGGATGCTCGGAGACCGTATGCCACCGATACGAGTAGATATGCACACAGGAGAAAACTGGGTCGCAGCAAAAGGATAATTAAATCTTGCTTTTATTCCATGTTTTCCTATACTGAGAGCTATGTTCTACTTTCCTTTGGTGAATATTTTGTTCCTTATATTGATCTATCGAGTACATAGACCGATATTTTGGATTATCGGTTTTATCGAGATCATGCTCTATATCGGGGGCGTCTACTATATAGAAGATACGTATCAGCTTGCGTCCAATCAGTTTCTCTACTATCTCGCTCTTGCAGGATTTGGACTTATCATCGGAGTGGCTGGATTTTTCCTTGCTATCAGTATCAATCATCGACACCTCTATGAACAGATGGAGCGAGATGAATGAAATCATTAAAATACTGGATCTCAATTATTTAGGAACTCTCTCATGAATAACTTCGATAATCTTTTTTTCCGAGCATACACAGGAGCTGATAGTGAGATCAGGGAGGTGTTTCATCGACATTCATTTGTCATCATAGAAGATATACTCGTCTGGGTATTTTTTGGACTGATCATTCCTGGATTCCTCTATGGTCAGGATATATTCTCCCTCCGTTCGAGTATACCTGATTGGTACTCGTATGTATATATGTTCATCATTTATGCGATCCTCATGTACAAGCTCTTCGACTGGTATGTCGATACATGGATCATGACGGAAAGTACTATCGTCGATATGAAGTGGAAGTGGCTCTCATCGAATCTCCTCTATATTCCCTACGCGAAGATCGAATGAGTCGAGATACGCACGAGGTCATGGTGGGCAGCTCTCCTCGGGATGTCTGATGTCGTCGTGAAGCTTGCTGGAAGTGATGAGTTCACTCTCTATAGTGCCAGACGCCCGAGTGATATCATCGCATTTATCCAGGAAGTCGGAAAGAAGAAAAAACAACATGACGAAGACCAGAGAGAGCCTTTTGATATACTTGTAGATAGCTTATCTAGTGTCGTAAAGTGACACCTCGATACTCATGGCAAAAACTATATCACCAGTGAATACGTAGAAAAACTCGATGAGACTATCGCCAAAGGTATACCGATCGATCTTAGAACCAAGGAAGAAAAAATACTTATCGAAAGCTGGAAAGAAAAATATCCAAAGAAGGAACACGCAGATGAAGAACACGGAGATAATCACGAAGAAGATCATGGGCACCACTAATTTTTTTAATAGGTTTCTAGTTTTCTAACTATTATTTATGGATACACCAGAAATCATCCTCCATGTTGCCGACTATAATGAAGTTGTAAAAGAATCTATCGGTATCTACATCAATAAAAATCTCGCAGGAAAAATGGACTCCTATATCAAAAAGCATGAAAAACCCAACAGCCCAGTACGAGTAGAACTTACAGTAAAGAAAGAAAAAGATGGAAAAGCATCAGGAAAGCTCGTCCTCTCAGTCTGACCAAAAGCATATCGATCTGAAAGAGAAAAATTCGATAAGCTCGATGATCTTGTAAACCATCTCTTCACTCACGTGAAAGAACAAATGGCAAAGTAATTTTTAGGGATTAGGAAAGAAAGGGGAGTAAATCTCTCTTTTCCATCTTACCTCCTATATTATATTGAATGACTATTTTTCTCTGAATACTCCTGACACTGATCGTTTTTACTGCTATTGTTTTTATCCATGAGATGGGACATTTTTTGACGGCACGATTCACCAAGATGAAAGTCGAAGAATTCGGTATCGGTATACCACCGAAAGCGAAAAGTCTTGGAAAAGATAAAAAATGAACTGAATATACTCTCAATTGGCTTCCTATCTGAGGTTTTGTCCGTATCAAATGAGAAGATCCTGGAAGTGAGGAAGCAGAAGATAAGGACTCATTTTCATCGAAAAAATGGTGGGCTCGTGCCCTCGTACTGATCGCATGAGTGACGATGAATTTCATACTCGCGATAGTGATACTTTTCTGATTCTTTATTTCATGAGCGACTCCCATAAGTCCGAATGTACTCCTCGAAAACGATCATGGATCATACTTCCTTCCCTCATTCGAAAACGGGATCAAAACTGGCTATATAACACATAATGGCATTACTCTCACTCCTCTTTCATGAAGTATCGCATCAAAAGGGTGAA
>JAYWFD010000095.1:0-4544 GCA_043778965.1 Candidatus Altimarinota bacterium | reverse complement strand
TCGGCTCAATATACTTCACCATATTTCACAGTGCGAAATCCACTTCTCGTTTATACTGAGTAGCGATTTTCGCTGCGATAGCCCCGAGGGTAGATGTACGTTCGGCACTTTCTATCATCTGTATAATATCAGGGGTGAAAAATGTATGTTCCTTATCTCTGTCAATCATAGAAAAAGATATCTTGCTTCCTCATGCGATATCATCAGAAATAGTATTAAAAAGTTTTTTTATAATACTATTTCCTGAACTTGCTCCTGTAAGGCGTAATGTCTTTACTATACTGACTCCAGCATTACTCAGAAGATGAAAAGTCGACATAGTTCTGACTATGAGATAGTTTTTGTATACAGCTCAAACTACAGGAAGAGTGATTTTTTCTCTATCTATAAACGTTTCTCCATGTTCAGTTCTGGCATATCAGAGTCATATAAGTCCTATACCGGCTAGGGTGATCAGTATAAAGATAATATTATCTTTAAGAAAAGTACTTGTCCATATGAGTGCCTTAGTAGTGAAAGGAAGTTCACCTGTCATATTTCCTATGATCGGCATAAGCTGAGGAACGACATATATCATTACTATAGATATAGCAAGCACCAAAAATAGCATAATAATCACGGGATAGGTCATAGCGCTGGTAATCTTATTTTTGAGCTCTTCTTGGCCACGTAGATCATTGGCTATAGCAAGAAATGATTGCTGTATCATACCAGTTTGTTCTCCACTTTCGACGATCGCTACCTCTTGTTCATCAAAGAAATTTGGAAGTTTTCTCATCGCTATATTTACCGCATCTCATCCCTCAACGAAAAATACAATATTATCTACACCTTCTCGAAGCTTACCTGTAGGCAAACGATTGCGAAGTCATTTTAAGGCCATAAGGAGCGTGACTCATCCTTCGAGGAGATTTGCTACATTTTCATAGAAAAGCGCCTTATCTTTTATAGAGATGCGAGAAAAGAAGAGCATGGGAGAGAAGAACTAAAAATTAATAAAGCAAAATACACATCAGAGCAATCAGATTACTCATAATAGTATACTCAAAGGCTAATACCAAGACTATAACTTCCAGCTAGAACTTCATCCGGAGCAGTATCTATAGGAAGTGCTATGGAATCAAGAGTAAATACATACTCCGTATTCTGAGCGAGATAGGTGATATATTTGATGATATCCGCAATAGTTTTTCCTTGAAGACTAATAGAGACATTTCCAAGAGAGAGGCCATTGGGGAGCTTTTTTCACTTATTAACAGAAATCGAAGAGATTGTTATGAGTGCAGAGTTATTTTCCGTTTCTTTTGTAAAATCATTGAGCATGACATTCGACATGATATCACCATTGTCATATTTCTTTGCGAGTTTCTGTATGCGTTCGAGCTTTTCAGGAGAGAGTACGGATCATATATTATCTTTTATAGCCTTGAGGCTCTCATATTCTGTAGTGAGCTTTTCCTGTTCTTTCTCTAGGCCTGATATTATAGCTTTATTTTCTATATAAGTTGCATATCAGGGTTTTAAGAAGAATATACCACATAGAAGTGCTATCCCAAGACAGATAGGAGCGATGATGCGATTTTGGGAACCTGAGTGAGTTGTTTTCATGGAAGATAAATTATTTAGTAGGATTTGATAGTACTTTAAATTGTATTGAAGTTGTTCGTGACTTAAGATCACCACTCATATTTGTTATAGGATCAAGAGTGAATTTTAAGTCCTTTCATCCTGCATATTTTCTCATCATTTCGATGATGGTACCAGCAGCATCAGGATGGGCTATCCCATAAGGTTCTGTCGATACTAAGGTTGTAGATATGACATCATTGACTATATTAAATCCTTTAAGGCGTATATTGGCGGTAGTAGCGGCTTCATAGAAATTATCGACTATACCTTTAAGATCTATCGAAGGGCGTATAGTTCATGATTGCTCGATCCGGGTAAGTATGACCTTACGATCTCGGCTGATGTCATCGATAGATGTACGAGTTTCTGATATTGCCACTTTCTTTTCTCCGATAGACTGATCAAGGAGGATATTATAGAAGAAAAATCCAGCCGAAAGACCTATCACAAAAAGAAGAAGGGATAGGGAAAAATAAAACGGTGTTCGTGATATTTTTGGCATAGGATTCGTCGGAGTAGTAGGTTCTTGCATATAAGAAAATAATAAATACAGTATGAGCATATCATATTTCTTTTTATCATGCAAGAATCTTACGATTTTTTTCTTGACACTTACTCTGACATCCCTGAGACTGAAATAGATTCTCTTCTCTTTCCACTTCTACCATGAGATCGTATATTTTTTCATGGCGATCTCGGAAGTGGCAAGAGTACCTTTATCAGAACACTTCTTCGATCACACTTTCGTGATGAGTGACTCATAGTGAGGTCACCAACATATACATACTATCAGAAGTATGGTATCGATATCTATCACTTTGATCTCTATCGAGTAGAATCTTTCAATGATATTTTTCTTATAGGAGCTATGGATATCTTCGAGAATCCTATGACGATATGCCTGATAGAGTGGCCTGAAATACTCTGAGACTCTCTTCAGGCTACCAGAAAAATTTCTCTTTCTACAGGAGTCGAAAGCGGAAGAGATTATCGGATAGAAACTTTAAAAAATTAGCTTTATATATGTTCCTTATGGTATTTTTTCAGATGTGTCGCATCGAGGAGTATCCACTGAGTGAATGCCATATATCCTATACCGACAAGAATCATGAGGGAGAGAATGCTATTTTTTTCTATAAGGAGGTTATAGATACTATGGATGATAGTCGCGACGATAAATCCAGAAAGCAAAAAACTTATATATTTCCATGAAAAAAAATCATATGAGAGAGCTTTCCACCAGAACATGACACATATACTCGCGGTGAATATATGAAGTGGTATGGCAAAAAGTATACGGTATATCCCAGTTATGAATACAGAGAGAATCCCTGTTTTATAAGCTTCTATAAGATAGAGGGTATTTTCTACTGTGACAAACCCGAGCGCTATAAAAAAAGTAAATAAGAGAAGATCTATACGTGAAAACCGAAAGTCTTTCGCAGTAAGTCATATACTCGATACATGCTTCACTCCCTCTTCGAGATAGGCAGCTATGAAAAATCCTCACATTCCAGCAAAAAATGAGAGCGTTCATGTAGTCATCGGGATAAAATCTCTCACAAATCCCCATCCGTATAAAAGCAACGAGAAGAGTGTAATATGCAAAAAAAGTGTACGCCGAAGAAATCCTCTGATATAAGGAGAGCCATACATGATCACTCCTCATGTTAAAATCCCAAGAACGATAAATACTCATATAACCGCCCATATCTGCTCATGACCGCTACTCGATAGTCATCGTCTGAAAAATAGTATACAGGCTATAGATATTGCTCATCCTATAATTCCAGCAAAAAATCTCGCTCGATTCCAGACATGATGAGAGAGATAGATATTCCCATATCCCCAGATAAGAAGAGGAAAAAAAGAGAAAAAAATAACGAGAATGATATTTAAAAGCGAGAGCAACATTCCTGTGTATTATTTTTTCTTAAGAATCTCATACTTTCCGAAACTCCATGATTTCTGTTCAGAGGGATTTTTCTTTTTCATCATGAGGCTTATAGCAAGAGAATTCACACCTATAAAAAGAAAGAGAAATCCTATGATATAGGCCAGAAAATCGGGAAAGGCAAGAATAATGCCACCAAAGAGGATGAAGAATATTGCGAAAACTGGCATAAAAAAATAGGTAAATAAATAGTGACAGTTTGCTTAAAATAATTTAAAAATATCGAGAAATGCAACGATAAGAGAAAGTCCCAGGAGCAATATCATCCCGAATGCATGGATATAGTATTCGATCTGATTCAATACTTTGGTCTTATGATAGAATAAACCTATGATGCTTCGTATCGTTGTCGAGACGAGCCTTCCTCCGTCGAGTGCTGGGAATGGCAGGATATTGAGTACTCAGAGATTGATCGAGAGGAGTGCAACTATAGAGAAGAGGATCTTCCACGATAGACCGTGTTTCACGATATCTACAAATCCAGAACCGATCCCGATAGGACCAGAGAGCATTTCTGTCGCTTCTTTGCGTTCTGTAGGAGTGACAGGTGATATGAGTTTTCTGGGGGTCATGCCGAGGACATCGAGGGTGATACAGGAGAGTGCGTAGGTCTCATAGAAAGCTCCTTGAATTGATTCACTAACACTTCGCTTTACTCAAAATTCAGGATTAAGCTTGAGATCCTTATATCCGAGATATGTCCCAATCTTTCCACTTTCTGGTGTTATAGAGAACGCTCTTGATCCTCAAGTACCAGAAACTACGAAATTAAGAGTTCATCATTTGGAAATAGTCTCACGCAGGAGATCCATATCCGTGACCTTCTTTCCATCAACTGACTCGAGTATATCTCAGGGGAGTATTCACCCTTTTGATGCGATACTTCATGAAAGAGGAGTGAGAGTAATGCCATTATGTGTTATATAGCCAGTTTTGATCCCGTTTTCGAATGAGGGAAGGA
>JAYWFD010000094.1:0-11998 GCA_043778965.1 Candidatus Altimarinota bacterium | reverse complement strand
ACTATCAGACAGGATTATTCTTTATAGCACTCTATATATCGTACTGGAGCGTGAAAGTATTCGAATCATATTACTATGTTCTGAGATCATATCTGAAGCTTCTTGCGATGGAGAAAAAAGATTTCTCGAATGACGAGAAGCTCAAAAAATGATGAAAGCATCTCCAGCATATCATCATCATCCCTATATACACTGAACCTTATAGCGTCATAGAAGAGAATATCCTCTCGATCCTTGCGAATGACTACATCTATATGGAGAATGTGACGATACTTCTAGCAACCGAAGAGCGAGTACCTGATGCAAGATCCCATGCAGAAAAAATCATCGAGAAGCATGGAAAAAAAGATACAAAAATCATAAACATAGTGCATCCTGCAAATATCCCTCTGGAATGAAAAGTAAAATGATCAAACATTACCTATGCTATAAAAGCATATGAAAAAATGGTAGAACTCGATCCTATCAATACTTTCGTCTCGACCATAGATACGGATACAAAAGTAGAAAAGCGATTTTTCACTATAGTAACTTCGACTTTCCTCGAAACCGATGAACGAGATCATGCGATCTATCAATATACACCTGTATATTCGAATAACTGGAAAGAGTGAGCATTTTTCGCACGACTTATCGGCACTGGAACAACCATGTGGCAGCTCTTCGAGAGCCAGAATCCTGAATTTTATCGCAACTTTGCTGTCTATGGTCAGTCTCTTCGATGCCTTAAAAAGGCGAACTATTGGTCACTCACTTCGATCGTGGAAGATGGTCTTCAGTATTGGAGGAGCTACTTCTGATGGGATGGAAAGTTCCGTATCGTGAATACTCCTGCCATATGTGAGATGGATCTCGTCGATGAGATGACGCTCTACCGTACAGTGAGATCACAGTACAAGCAACTCAGGCGATGGTCATGGGGATGCACTGATCTCGAATACGTGATACCAGAATTCCAGAAATCAAACACTATCCCAAAAATAGAGAAAATCCGCAAGACAGTATACCTCATATACAATCATCTTTTTTGGGCAGGCGGACCATTTATGCTTTTTTTTATAGGATATGTACCTGGATTATTTGGTGATATCAATCACTCTCTCGCAGCTTTCACGGTACCTATAGCAACTTCGATCATATTCACGATACTATTTGCGACGATCATCTTCCCAAGTGCACTCTCTATCCATATAATGAGGCGTTATACTCACTTCGATTGGGATGACTATATATGGAATATATTACAGTGGGTATTTGTCCCCATATTGACTCTCACACTTTTTTCCATACCTGCTATCGAGAGTCAGGTGCGACTTTTTTTCGGGAAGAGGATCGATAGCTTCGACACGACACAAAAAATGCAAAGAAAATAATAATTATAACAATACTATAATTTATTTTTCATCATCTCAAATCTCAGTTCAAATCATTGTCAAATCTTATGCTCGAAACATACCAAGGCGAAATCATACGAAAAAAGAGATCCTCAAGAATTTTTTGGATTATAGTTTTTTTCTTTGCCGGATTACTCTACTTCTTCTTTCAGGGGTACTATCCATCGATCGATCTCTCGATTCGAAGCCTGACAGCGACAGGAGAGAGGACGGCTGAACCTCGTGATCTTATACGTTCTTTTGGCATAGTGAATGTCTCTGTAAAACCAGATACTGCTACGATCATACTATCAGGTGATATCTATAATAATGATGAGAAACGTATGACCAATTATGGTACTTATAGTCTCTTGATGAGTCATGCGTGATATATGTCATATAAGAGTGCACTTACTATAGGCAAGGAAACTCCATACTATATAGATCTCCTCACGCTACTCCCCACCGTGAAGTATACCCAATATGGAACTGGTATCTCTCACATAGCAAATATTCGCACAAATACCTGGACTGCACATACTGCGAGTGGGATGATCCTCTATGACGAGAATTTTTCTGGAAAGACTCTCATTTCGCGATCAGTACTGACACATATCGGTGAATGATATTTTCTCTCATGAGCAAATATTAAGATTTATGTAAATCAAGAAATTGGATGGGAAGATAAGATTTGGAGCGGAAGTACTACTTTTATCCGAGAATGTGGCAAAAATATTCTTATAAAAGAATCGAATCTTTGGTGCCCGAAAAACAAGAAAATCCTTACAGAAAAATGAAAGATATTTACATGAGTACTCTCTATTGGGGAAAACTATATACAAAAAAATGATTCACTCCTTGTAGAAGATGGCTACTCGAAAAAAATAGCATTCAGTACAGGGAGAGAAATATCGAGTAATATATTCATAGAAAAAGATGCTACTTGGTATACAGCGAGTGGGGGAAGTCTGATATCCTTATGAGGAACTGGGAAAAAATGAACACTTTCCATCAAAAGCCCTCTCGATTCTCTCGAATATGCAAGATGGATAGACTGAATCCTGATTCTACTCGGGAAAAAATGAGAACAAAGATTCCTCGTTTTCCATGAGCAATCGAGAGAAAAATTCTCAGATCTCATACCATTCCCAAATATAACCCTAGATGAGATACGTATAGTCAAGCAAGATGGGAATATCTTTTTTAAGACAAAATCCGCTCTTCTCTTCCTCTATCATAATAGTGCAGATATACAATGGCTCATCGATGGTGACATCCTCGCGCTCTCTTCGGAAAGTGCGCTATATGAAAAAGATGGAGCTATCTGGAAAGCGAGCTGGAAATGAGAGGAATAATCTCATGTAAACTTTTTAGGCTTATGGAGTAGTTATTTGCAATCTCCATAGAAAATCCTACAATATCACTAATATCTAATACTCTCTCTTATGGAAACCACCGACAAGAAACTCGCCATCCTCATAGACTGAGATAACATCCCGAGTGCCTACGTGAAGGAGATGATGGAAGAAATAGCGAAATACGGAAATCCGACTATCAAGCGTATATACGGTGACTGGACTCGTCCAGGTCTCACGAAGTGGAAAGATATCCTCCTCGAACATGCGATCCAGCCGATCCAGCAATATGGTTATACGATAGGAAAGAATGCTACCGATAGTGCTATGATCATCGATGCTATGGACATCCTCTACTCGGCTCGGGTAGATGGTTTTTGCATCGTATCAAGTGACTCAGACTTCACACGTCTTGCGACCAGACTTCGAGAAGCCGGTATGGCAGTCTATGGTATGGGTGAGAAGAAGACACCGAAGCCATTCATCGTCGCATGTGATAAGTTCATCTATATCGAGATCCTGAAGAAGCTCCCCATAAAGGCTACGAATCCCCCTGAGAGAAAAAGCAAGAAATGAGAGAAGATCATCCCGTTCTCAGAGCTCATCCCCGAAGTCAATCCTGAACTTGATATGATCACTCCAGAAGTCATCTCTCTCATACGAGATACTGTCTCTGATCTCGCAGATGATGATGGATGGGCATTTCTCTGAGATGTCGGTGGACTCCTCCAGAAGAAGCAACCGAACTTCGATCCTCGTAACTACGGATACAACAAACTCACTCCCCTCCTCGCCTCCACTGAGCTCTTCGAGATCGTAGAGAGAAATGATGGAGGGAAGAGTCGATATAAGCTCATATATGTAAGGAATAAATAATTGTAACAAACTTCCTTTTATGCCAGCCATTCGCTTCTCATCTGATCGTCGAGATATAATCAATATTAATAAGCGTTCTGCAGATTGTAAAAATGGTATTTCTATCATCGAGCTCTCTATGCTTGACGGACTTATGGATAAGCTCACAGCAGAATCTATACGTCAAGCAATCATAGGAAAAGGGGTTAGAGTTCGTCAACTCACCAATCTCTCAGAGATATACTCAGACTGGACTAAGTTCTCTATAGAGCTCCAGGAACTCATACAGATTCGATGCATAGGAAGGGAGGTTTTCGATATACAAAATGAGATACTTATCTTCGATGATACTGTCGCTATGTATAGAGTAGAGCCCGATATTTCCTATATCGAGATCGAAGATGCGAGCTACGCAAACATGATGAGAAGCTTCTTCGATAATCTCTGGGGTGTATCTCAGGCGATGTTCTGGTGAGTCGGATGAAGTGCATACGCGAAACAATATCTCCCTTTCACAGGAAATTTCGAAGGGATACCTATAGTTATATATCCAGCGAAAGATGATGGTGATATCTCCCAAGCATATTCTCGCAAAGACCCATTATCGATCATCTCATACCTAGATGAAGTATTACCTATTTATAAAGAAAAAGTTATAGGTGCAGATGTTCTCATATGCTATATCTGGAATGATGGGACGACCCCAATGGTGGATGTATGGAAGGTGATAAGAAATACCATAAGTGATGATAGCGGATTTCTCTACGATGGATTCACGATAAAGTGAAATAATCTAGAAACTGGTATGGGACTCGCATCAGGGAATTCTTTGATCGTATTTACCGCGGAAGAGATACTCTTGCGAGAACTTATCATGATACAAGGAAAGACATTCCTCGAAGCCACAGATCGAAGTTGCTATTTTCCCGCTTTCCCTGCTTGACTTGTTCCGAGTGAGTCATTTTTTATGAAATAATCTATGCCTCAAGAGCTTCTTTTTGCGCTCATCAGTAGCATTTTACTCATTATCGGTATCGCTCCCCTATGGAAAGATATCATTCGATGAAGGACTATACCGCATCCATTTACGAAGTGAATATGGCTCATCCTCGTATCGATAAACATCTATATACTTTATGCAAATAATCAGTTTATCGCTATGATTGCACCGATCATTCTTTGGTGTTGTCTTGGATGAGAAGCAATTATAGGTATCCGGAAGATGCAGAAAGTATCGATGAATTGGTTTGATTTTCTCTGTCTCATACTCTCATTCTTGTGCCTTCTCTATCTTATATTCTTCAGAAATCTTCAGAATGCTGCAATACTCACCATAATTGTTGATTTTATCGCTATACTTCCTTTGTTTAAAAAGTGATGGCTCTTACCTTGGACTGAGACGACATGGACGTATTTTATAAGCTGAGTGAGTCAGTTATTCATGATACTTGCTCTTGCTAATCCAAATATAGAAACCATGATTTTCTGGGCATATGTACTCATCATGGACGCAATTCTCGTATTATTCATTATTTCTCGTCGATACTATCTGAAGGGTTGGAAATCTATCTTTGAATAATCTATGACCCAAGAACTTTTATTTGTCATCATAAGTATCCTCATTTTATGAATTGGGAATTTTTTCTATTTACGAGATATCCTCGTCGGGAGGAGCTTCCCTCACCCGATTTCTTATGGAATTTGGTTCATTTTTATAGGGTTTAATACGTATATCCTTGCAGCAGAAAAAGAGTGGTACTCATTCTCGATTTGATTATTTAATACGCTTACGTGTGTTATTTTTACAGGATTTGGGATCTACTATCTTTCTAAAATTCAGAAAAATGGGTTTGATTATTTTTGCCTATTTCTCTCGATCCTTCTTATAGTTTATTGGCTCTGGACAAGGAATAACGCCAATACTATTATTCTCACCATAATAATCGATCTCATAGCATCTCTGCCTACTATAAAAAAAGCATGGTTCCAACCATGGACTGAAACTATTTCTCTCTACTTTTCTTCCTTTCTTGTAGCCGCTCTCACTATACTTTCCCTTATGACACTTACTTTTGATGCCACAGCCTTCTGGGTGTATCTCATAGTTATCAATACATCTATAATAAGTGTCTGCATATTCCGTCGATGGTATCTGAAGGGATGGAAGAGCGTATTTGAGTAGTTTTGATTTTTCTCTTTCTTTCGATAAGATACTCTCGCTCCTTGCTCTTCCAGGAGGAGCAAGGAGATTTATCTCCTAATCATTTCTTCTTATGAAGAGATTCCATTTCGAACCTCCTTACTGGAAGCATCGGACCTTATGGATAGATTTTTCTGTCCGTAGAGCTCGTGTCGTGAAGCGGTGACGCTAGACCGACAAAGAAAACCCCCCATTTACAGTGGGGGGTTTTCAAAGGAGATTCATTCCTGTCCATTTCGAAGACACGGATATTATATCATATTTCCATTAAAATCAAACTTTTTTCTACTCCACGATCTTCTTCGCCTGAAAGAGCCACATCGCGATACCAAAAGAGATGATACAGAGTACTGTAAGAATCACAACTGTCCCAAGTGGGGCAAGATCACCATGTCCGATATAACTATAGCGGAATGAGTCGATCATCCATGCGAGAGGATTCCAGTGAGAGATCGTCGCGAATATACCTGTAAGCGCTGAGAGAGGGTAGAATACTCAGCCAAGATATGTAAGTGGCGTAAGGAAAAATGTCGGGATGATATTTACCTGATCGAAGTTCTTCGCGTAGAGAGCATTGATGAGTCCAAGAAGTGAGAAAAAGAGTGCAACCAAGAAGAGGATAAATATCGCAAGTCCTGTATGCTCGAACATTCGTGGAAAGAAAAAGAGCGATACGATATAGATGATGATCGCGATGAGTCCACCTCGTATAACTCCACCGAGCGTATATCAGGCGATGATCGTCGCAGGATGTACTGGTGCGACGAGAAGCTCTTCGATCGACTTCTGGAACTTTGCTCAGAAAAAAGATGATGACACATTCGCATAAGAATTGGTAATCACAGCCATGAGGATAATCCCTGGGATCAGAAATGCGATATACTCACCTCATCCGACTTCTCCTATCCGAGAACCGATGAATCCTCAGAAGATGATAAAATAGAGAGACTGAGTGATGACGGGTGGGAGGATCGTCTGTGGCCAGATTCGTACGATACGGATAAGTTCCTTGCGGACAATAGTAGAGAAAGCAGTAAGTTGCATAGGATGAGATAAGATGTAAGCATTATAGGGATATAATGAGAATAAAAAAGGAGAACTTGTAAAAGAAGAAGAAAAGAGTGTTTTAGTAAGACTCACGTCCTAATCATTCCTGTAAAAAAAGGGAATGTCCGATGAGGAAAAAGGCTGAATAGCTAAACAAGCGACGATACTATATTCACATAATCCTCGATACAAATAATATAAAAGTACAATAATAATTACTAAATTTTGCAAAAAAGACTAACTTATGATACGATCATCTTATGACACAATGGAAGCCAAAACTCATATGCGATAGAGATAGAGATACTATAGGAGTCACTCGTTCTTCCGTAAATACTACCTGAGAGCCTAATGCAATACTAAGAAAAAATACAGCATGATCAGTAGGTGATATTATTGAGAAAGGATCTCTTTATAGAACACTTATAACTGAGCTCACTCATACAAGAGCTCAAGATGCAAAAAATAAATTTCTTTTTATAGAGTTCGAAACATGAGAGACTCATGCTTCTATCATTCATACTTCTACTCTTTCTGATGGGTCTGAGATTTATACGGTGCGTTTTGGAATTGTAGAACTCTGAAGCCAGCGTCCAGTGTACAATTGACTAGCTGTATTCCGTCGAGATAAAAATGGAGATATCCAAATCCAAGAACCCATATCGAAAATCGCTACACCTGAAGATATACCATGATCTTTAGGAAAAGAAAAGGAAGATCCGAGAAAAATATATAAAACACAACTCCAAAGAATCGCAGATAAGATATGATCTCTTCATGACTGAACTGATGTGCTTAGTGCGATACAAGACTCTCTCATTCTCTGAAAAAATGGAGGAAAAATATACGATATATCTGATCCAGGTAATGAGGAGACAAAACAATTCCTTATATATATGCAATTTGAATGACAACAACTTGAATGCCAACTTTCTGTATATAAAGAATGATCGAGGGATGTTATCGAAGTGCATTCTCTTGCCCGTGAATGAAAGGCATGATTAGACACGATGTTGGTATGGATTATAGAAGATGCTATACCTCTTATTCAAGAAAATTTAGAAAAAAAATGACTTCTCAAAGATCTCAATAATGTAGATATATTTCTCACTCGTGATCAAAGACATGATAAAGTAACAGGAGATTGAGATGATGTGCAAATATTCCAAGAACATCAAAATAGACAAAGCCTAAAGAACTGGATACGACTCAGTAATGCTAAAAAGAGACGGGCAGAACGACGAGAAGAGCTAAGAAAAGACTAATTTAATGATTAAAAATATTCACCTTTTCTTTAAAAAGAAAATACTATACTCTATCTATGTGAAGTAACGATCCTAACTCATTCCCATGAGCCTCTCCATCTCTAATTCCAGAGCCTCATCTTTTGGTCGAAGCAGATACTGCTGCAGAAAAAGAAGCAGAGGATATTTCTACAACATACTTGAATACTCAAGAATTGATAGAGTTTTTATTTTTTCAGAGCATTCGCTGATACAAGAGTCGAAATGGTACAAATCCTCATGTATCTATACTCACATCATTTTATCTTCTTCGAGTTGCAGGATACCTCCGAGAAACTCTCGGTGAAGAAGGCGATCCTGGAGATTGGCTCGATACTATGGAGACTGAAGCTGAAATTTGGCTGAGAGATATGCATTCCCTTACAGAAGATGATCTACTAAAAATAGGTGAAATGTCTAATCTAGATTTTCACCTCCGTCATCATAAGATAGTACACCACACAACGACCACTGTAGAGGCAATCCGTTAAATTAATGGTATTAAAAGTCCAGCCTTTACTCTCAATTGAGAAAAAATGAGTGTATAGTTTTTATGAAGGAAGGGATAGATAATATCATTCCCTATTTCAATGAAAGTGAGACGACAGCTCTCATCGAAAGTGGTGAGATCAAGCTTCGACCCAAAACCCTCACGATCGAAGATCTTCCCTTTCTTTTTGCAAGTGATGCATCTTTTGCTCGAAGGTTCGATGAGACGATCGACGGAGAAGTACTCGATAAGCTCGAGAAAATGATAGCTCAAGAATAATTGTTTACTGATTTCTTATGTTCATAAAAAAAATCCTGAGTTACTTATTTCCAATCCCTCTTAAGAAGTATCCTTCATATCTTCACGGAGTACTCTCTATAGATCTCGTAAATGGGAAGAAGGTGCTCAATACTGAGAAAAGCAACTATTCATATGGCTCACTCCAAAAAGTCCTCCAGAGAGGACTGACTGAAATCGGACTCGACTCTAGAGTCGAGTCTATACTGGTGCTTGGGCTTGGTGGTGGTGGTATCGTAGAGACGATACGAGAGGACTTTCATATCCTGGCTCCTATCACACTCGTCGATATCGATCCTCTGATACTCTCTATAGCAAAAGATGGATTTCATATAGAGAGATTTGAGAATATAAAGATGATCGAGAGTGAGGCTCTGGATTACTTACAGAAATCGAGTGATCACTTCGATTGTATCATCGTAGACATCTTCATTATCGATACCATTCCGATTATCTTTACCCAAAAAATATTTATCGAAGAAGTATCTCGGCATCTGCATCAATGAGGAAAGCTTATCTATAATACCCTCAGAAATACTATGCCAGTAGTAGTTTTAGAAGAGATACAGAAAAAATTCAGAGAAACAGGACTTCAAGTAAGAGTCGTGAAAAAAGTAGCTGGATCAAACGATCTCATCATAGCAGAAAAAATATAGCTTTATGATTGAATAAATTGAATTAGGTTTCTCTCCAATCTCAAGTATACTCTTCACGTCAATATATGAGGGCATCCTGCCCTCATTTCTATTTTTTATTTATCACCATTTCCATGCTCTTCTCCGAACTCCATCTGATCGATCCTATTCTCCGAGCTCTCACCGAAGAAGGCTATACATCACCGACACCGATACAAGAGAAATCCATCCCTATCGTACTTTCTGGAAGAGATCTCCTCGGGGTGGCACAGACAGGTACAGGGAAGACAGCTTCATTTGCACTTCCGATCATCCAGCTTATGTACGAGAAAGATCGAAAAGTCACGGGCAGACGCCCTATCCGCGCGCTCATCCTCACTCCGACTCGTGAGCTCGCGATCCAGATCGAAGAGAGCTTCGCGAACTATGGCCGATATGCGAACTTCAGATCGAAAGTGATCTTCGGAGGCATCAGCCAGCATAGCCAGGTCGATGCCCTCTCAAAAGGTATCGATATCCTCATTGCCACTCCTGGTCGACTTCTCGACCTCATGCAACAAGGATTCATCGATCTTCGAAGTATCGAATTCTTCGTCCTCGATGAGGCAGACCGTATGCTCGATATGGGGTTCGTCCATGATGTGAAGAAGGTCATCGCGAAGCTTCCACAGAAGCGGCAGTCCCTCTTCTTCTCTGCGACTATGCCTCCTACGATCGTAGAACTCTCTCATAAGATACTCACCAATCCTGCGAAAGTCGAAGTCACTCCTCCAGCGAGTACTGCACACATGATCCGCCAGAGTGTCTACTTCGTCGACAAACACAATAAAAAAGATCTTCTCAAAGATATACTCAAAGATAAAGCTATCGAACGAGTCCTCGTCTTCACGCGAACGAAGCACGGAGCCGATAAAGTCGTGAAAGACCTGGATCTCGCACGTATCCCTGCAAAGGCGATCCACGGCAATAAATCCCAGAACAATCGCCAAGCTGCCCTTACGGGATTTAAGAATAAAGAAATACGTGTACTCGTCGCGACTGATATCGCCGCACGTGGGATCGATATCGATGAGCTCACGCACGTGATCAATTTCGAACTCCCGAATATTTCTGAATCTTATGTCCACCGTATCGGTCGTACAGGTCGAGCGGGTGCGAGCGGTATCGCGATCGCTTTCTGTGATGCCGAGGAGAAGGAGTATCTGCGAGACATTGAGAAGCTCATCGCGAAGACTATCCCTGTCATCCACGATCATCCCTATCCACTTCTCTTGAACACTGTGACCAAAGCCCAAGCAAAACCACAGGGTCGAGGAAGATTCGATAGTCCGAAACCGAGTTTCAAGAAACCCAAAGTCGAACACAGAAAGTGAGAGACAAACTCTGAGAGAGGAGAACGATGAGGGAGTGCTCCAGCAAGACCAGAAAAAGAAGATACACCTCGATCATGGAATGCACCGAAAAAACATGCCCCGAAACCACTCGATAGCAGTATCCCCCGAGGGAATCCGAGCTTCCGGGATAAGCCGAGACCTGAGAGGAAATCTGACGGAAAGAGAGAAGACTTCTCCCGTCCACACAATACATTCCCAAAGCTAAGAACCGAGAAAAAATGGGGAGAGAAGAAAGAAGGATCATGGAAGAGACCAGAAGGAGAGAGGAAGTGGTCGAATGAGAAGAGATAGTACTTATCCTGCCGAAAAACTGTGAACTCATTTTGAGGTTCTGGTGAAGAAACTGTCTCTCGTCAGATGAGAACAGGAAATTGAAGTGCGAAGCGGGCGAGTTTTTCTTCCCCCGAGACTTTTGCTTACTGTTGGTCACAAGAGTAATGAAAAAATATTTGCAAAAGATCATAATACCATATAATTCTATTGGGGGAATTAGCTTAATGCAAAGCAAGGGCTCTAATCTGTAAATTTACAAAAGTTTATAGGTTAAAGCCCTCAATGCTGGTGCAAATCCAACATTCCCCTTCATAAAATAAAACAATCAAATTCATATAAATTTTTTAAAGAAAGAATCCAAGAAATATTTAGTTTTGCGGTTCTTGTAACAGCAAGTGTACCAAATCTAAAAGAAAGCATAAATCTTTTTGAATCTTGAAAAATAAAAAGATTACCCGATCCAGGTTATTTTGAACCATCAGTTTTGTATGAAATTACTGATAGCTCTTTGCTTGATTTAAGGGAAACTTGAGATATAAGTGATGTGCAATTAGAGTTACTCAACTCCATAAAAAACAAACCTCTCAGCAACTCTGATTTTAAGAAAAAAATTATTTCTATAGTGTGAGAAGATATTTATAGAAAACATAGAAATCTTTTTAAGAGACAATCATTAATTTATACAAAGAACATTAAAGATGGGTCTAGACTAGCAAATTTTTAAAAACTACCCGTTTTGCCAGTTCAAAGTTTCTATAATTGTACCGAAATTCACATTCTTTCAAGTGCAAGTGAA